>JBFFCO010000025.1:0-9178 GCA_041559835.1 Minisyncoccia bacterium
ATTTTCACAAATTTAAGTAATTAACTTTAAATTATGAAATATCACGATATCCACAAATACCCATCTCCTCCCCCGCCTCTGGCGGGGGAGGAGATGGGTATTTATGAATATCGTGATATTTCATAACCTCTATTTTTAAATCTCCTCCCCCGCCAAGGGCGGGGGAGGAGATAGGCATTTGTGGATATCGTGATATTTCATAATTTGAAGTTAATTACTTAAATTTGTGAAAATTAAAAAAAGTTTAAAAGAATAATAGCAAATGTGTTGAAAGGCGAATTCAACAAATATGGATGCGCTTAATTTAATTTATATAATTATTTTCGCTTTGGCGGGTGTAATTATTGGTTATCTCGTAAGACAGAGTATTGCACAAAAAAGAGCAAACTCTATTGAATCAAAAATTAAAAATCAATTAGAACAAGCCCGAGTTAAAGTTCGGGAGATGGTTTTGTCTGCCAAAGACAAGGCAACAGGAATAATAGAGTCTGCTCAAAATGAAGAGAGGGAAAGGAAAAAAGAATTATTGAATTTTGAAAAGCAACTTAATCGTCGAGAAGAAATATTAAACCAAAAAATATCAGAAAGTGAATCTCAAAGGAAGGAATTGGAAGTTAGTATCGAAAAATTGAAAAGTGCCAAATTAAGAATAGAAGATATGAAGATTAAGGCAGATAAGGAAATGGAAAGAATATCAGGACTTAGCAAAGAGGAGGCGAAAGAGGAGGTATTTAAAAATATAACCGAAGAAAATAGATTAGAGACAACAAAATTGCTTCAAAGATTGGAAAAGGAAAAAAGAGATGAGATAGAGAAGCAGGCGAATGAAATAATGATGACCGCAATTCAAAGATTTAGCCGGTCTAATTATAGTGAAACAACAACAAGTGCTGTGAGCATCCCAAGTGAAGATATAAAAGGGAAAATTATTGGAAAAGAAGGGAGGAATATTCGGGCATTAGAAAGAGCGACAGGAGTTGATTTTATAATTGATGAGTCTCCCGACACCATCACCGTTTCCTGTTTTGACCCAGCAAGAAGAGAGGTTGCAAAATTAGCATTGGAGAAACTTATTAGAGATGGAAGAATTCAGCCAGCCCGAATTGAAGAAAAAGTAGAAGAGGCAAGGCAGGAGGTTAATGAGGTTATCCGCAAAGCAGGAGAGGAAGCGGTTTATGAAGTTGGTATTTTGGATTTACCAAAAGAGATAGTTTATCTTTTGGGCAGATTAAAGTTTAGAACAAGTTATGGACAAAATGTCCTTCAGCATTCTATTGAGGCATCTCATTTATCTGGCATAATCGCCGCTGAATTAGGGGCGAGTATTGAGACAGCTAAAAAAGCTGCCCTTCTTCACGACATAGGAAAGGCAATTGATCACGAAGTGGAAGGAACTCATGTTGAATTGGGTAGAAAAATACTTCAGAAATATAAACTTCCTGATGGCGTCATAAAGGCGATGCAACCTCATCATGATGATTATCCATTTGAGACTCCGGAGTCATTTATCGTGGCGGCCGCTGAAGCGACATCTGCTGGTAGAGTAGGAGCAAGAAGAGATACATTTGAGAAATATATCAAGAGATTAGAGGAATTGGAAAAAATTGCTATGGATTTTGAGTCAGTCAATAAGGCATATGCTATTAGGGCAGGTAGAGAAATAAGGGTTTTTGTTACCCCTGATAAGATTGATGATTTAGGGGCAATTAATTTAGCTAAAGAAATTGCCAATAGAATTCAAGGAGAATTGAATTATCCGGGAGAAATAAAGGTTAATGTAATCCGCGAATTAAGAGCAGTTGAGTATGCAAAGTAGAATGATAGTTTGTTGCACATAAAATTTATAAAAAAAGGGACCTCTATGGGTCTCTTTTTTCTCTCATTTGATAAATGAGAAAATGGTGCTGGTGGAAAGAGTTATTTCCCTTTCTTGCTAAATTAATATGGAATGGATAGAATTGCTTTTAAAAAGCTATAATAATTCCATACCCTCGACTACTTCCTTTTGAAAGAAGGATGAATATCTTCGAGTCTTTAGCAATCGCCACATGGGGGACACCAGCATTCTGTTCTGATTAAATACACTAAACATTTTTTTATTGATGTCAAGAGTAGGGTTGTTGATGAAAAATAATTTAAATTTATATGTTTGTATTTTGGGCGAATGCGAATCAAGTAAGTGAATTTGATAAGTGTATTTATTTGTGATATAATGGGGTTGGATGTTAAAAATATAAGAAAAAAATAAAAAATAAAGGAGGTTATTATGGAATATCCAGGATTGAAAGTTGTAGTCAAAAAAGACAGAATCATTATAAGTGGTGATGAGATCATGACGACGGAGAAAATCGGTGGCAATCTTGCTGAAAATTTAAAGAAATTCTTTGTCAATTTCCTTAATTCAAGGAGTGGTTCTGAAATTCAGTCATTTCTTGAGGATGAGATTGCAAAAGAAATGTTCTTCGCTTATTTTGACACGGAATTTGAAATGATAATGAAGGATGGTGGCGGTGATGTCCATAGGGGAATTGCCACTCAACAAGAAACAGAGCATAAATATGAGTATGATCCCCCCCTAAACCCGATGACGAGACCCCTACTCAGAAAATTCAGGTAGATAAGGATGTTGAGGTACTTGAGCAGGGGGATCTCGTTAAAAATCTTAATCCCAGAGATGAAGATGCCTTTGATCCCAAGGAAATTTTACATTTGGCTGGTAAGATGCCTGATGTGGAAGAATAAAATTTTTATGACATTGATGAATGTATTAGTTGAATATATTCATCAAATAAACAAAAAAGTGGGTGGTTGTTGGATGACCACTCACCTTTTTTATTGCGAAGCAATTTTTTACATGGGGCGACTATTGATATTTTTTTTTGCTTGTGTAGAATATTGAAGTTGATTAAATAATTAAAATAAACAAAAAATATGAGATCACATCCAATAGATAAAGTGAGAAATATAGGTATTATTGCCCATATTGATGCTGGCAAAACAACCGTAACAGAGCGGATACTTTTTTATTCAGGAGTTTCCCATAAAATAGGAGAAGTTCATGAGGGCGAAGCAACAATGGACTGGATGGAACAAGAGCAAGAAAGAGGTATTACCATCACATCAGCTGCAACAACTTGTTTTTGGTCGCCATCAATAATAGAAAATGATAAAGTTGTCTCAAAAGATAAGGATTATAGAATAAATATTATTGATACTCCCGGTCATGTTGATTTTACAGTGGAGGTTCAAAGATCTCTTAGAGTTCTTGATGGAGCGGTGGTTGTTTTTGATGGAAAAATGGGGGTAGAGCCACAATCAGAAACGGTTTGGCATCAAGCAGACGAATATAAGGTTCCAAGAATTTGCTTTATAAATAAAATAAATCAGACAGGCGGAGATTTTTATATGAGTTTGGATTCAATTCAAGAAAGATTAAGTAAAAATGCAGTGCCAATAGCAATACCTATTGGAGAAGAAAAAGACATAAAGGGATTAGTTGATTTAATAGAGATGAAGGGTTATGTTTATGCTAATGAAAGTGGAACAGAGTTGAAGCAAATTGAAGTTCCTGATGATATGAAAGAAAAAGCAGAAAAGTATAGAAATATATTGATGGAAAAAGTAGCAGAGACAGATGAAAAACTTTTGGAAGTATTTTTAGAAGACGGGAAGATTTCTGAAGAAGAATTAAAATTCGCATTGAGAAGGGCAACATTGAATAATGAAATTTTTCCAGTTGCTGGTGGAGATGGGCGATTTTCAATAGTGATGAAATTGTTGGATTATGTTTTGGAATTTTTACCAAGCCCAGTTGATGTTGAGCCAGCAGAAGGGACAAAATTAGATGGAATAGAAAAAATAAAAATGGAACCAAGTGATGCTGCTCCTTTTTCCGCTTTAGCATTCAAAATAGCCACCGACCCATTCGTTGGAACATTGGCATTCTTTAGAGTTTATTCCGGGACAATGAAAAAGGGAAGTTATATTTTAAATTCTACCAAGGGAGATAAGGAAAGAGTGGGTAGAATTGTTCGTCTTCATGCAAATCATAGAGAGGAGGTAGATGAAGTTTATGCTGGCGATATTGCCGCTTTAGTTGGTCCAAAAAATACTACAACTGGAGACACAATTTGTTCTGTTGAAAGCCCTGTGATTTTGGAAAAAATAGAATTTCCAGAACCAGTTATTTCAATGAGAATAGAGCCGAATGCCAAGGCGGACCAAGAAAAGTTGGGAGTTGCTTTGAAAAAATTCTCTGATGAAGATCCAACATTCCAAGTGAAAACAGACCAAGAGACAGGCGAGACATTGATTGCTGGAGTAGGAGAACTCCAATTAGATATTTATGTTGACAGAATGAAAAGGGAATTTAAAGTTGAAGCGACAACTGGAAAGCCACAGGTTGCATATCGTGAGACTATTAAAACTGAAAGTCAGGCCGAGACTAAATATGTTCGTCAATCAGGTGGTAGGGGTCAATATGGACATGTTTTGATTAGAATAGAGCCAATGGATAGAGGTGGTAAGTTTGAGTTTGTTAATGAGATAAAGGGAGGTGCAATTCCGCAGGAATTTATTAAGCCAGTAGAAAAGGGTGTTGTTGAGGCATTGAATAAGGGTGTTGTTGCTGGGTATCCGATAGAGGATGTGAGGGTTATTCTTTATGATGGCTCTTATCATGATGTTGATTCATCAGAATTTGCTTTCAAAATTGCTGGGTCAATGGCTCTTCAAGATGCTGTTAAAAAAGCAAATCCTGTTCTTTTGGAGCCGATTATGAAAATTCAAGTTGTGGCTCCTGATAATTTTATTGGGGACATCACTGGTGATTTGAATTCTAAGAGGGCTCAGATTCAGCAGATTGCTGATAGGGGGAATAATAAGGTTGTTGATGCTATTGTTCCTTTGGCGGAAATGTTTGGATATGCAACAAATCTTCGCTCCCTCACTCAGGGAAGAGGATTTTCTACCATGGAGTTTGATCATTATGAAGATGTTCCAAGAAATGTTGCCGAAGACATAATCTCCGGCAGAAAAAAATAATGGGTCCGCCCATTATTTTTTTAATAAATAAAAAAGGGGCTTTGCCCCCCTATTCGGATATTCCGTAATATCCGTGAAATTTTTTTCTTATTTCCAGTGGTAATTCTTTTGCGGCATCACGATAATTATTATAGAAAATATCGTAATATCCCTCTACTAAGGGATAATAATATCTTCTCTCTCCATTTTTTTCTACAACCTTGTAGAATCTACAACTGAAGGATGCTCCTTTTTCTCCCACCTTTTTTCTTATCGTGACAAATTGAACAAGATGGATTCCGTTCCAGTCAGGATCATTTGTCGCGATGGTTATCCCACTGCCGTCTTCATGTTTATATATTGAGCAGTCCTTGTAGGAATAAACATTAGATATTTCATAACCCACTTTAAATTCGCTGATGTTAAATTTAGAGTTGGGGCTATCAGAATATTTTTCTTTTTTCCATACAACATCTTCTTTGCTTTCTCCTTCTTGCCATGGAAATAGACTTGAAGCAAATATTGTCAGAAAGATAATCAAAGCACTTATCTTTGACAGGTTTTTTATTTTATTCATTTTTCACCTCCAAATCACATTATACACCTATTTAATTTTTTGAAAATACAAGATTTATATAAAATAATTTTATAAATAAAAAAAGTTTGGTATAATGGGCTATATGCCCAAGAAATCATTCTTATCAATAATAGTTCCTGCATACAATGAAGCGGGTAGAATTGCCCCAACATTATTTGATATAGATCGCTACTTATCAGTGGCTGATTTTTCTTATGAAATAATAGTTGTCAATGATGGCTCATTAGACAAGACAAAAGAAATAGTAAATAAATTAGCCGAGGGACCAATAAAAAAATTAAAAATTATTGGCTATGAAAAAAATAGAGGAAAGGGCGAGGCAGTAAAATTGGGGATGTTATCGGCCAAAGGGGAAATTAGATTATTTATGGATTCTGATAACTCAACGAAAATAAATGAAATAGAAAAGTTTTTGCCATTTTTTGAAAAAGGATTTAATGTAGTCATTGGGTCAAGAACGGCGAAGGGTTCAGAAATTCCAATAAGACAACCATTATGGAAGCAAATATCTGGCAAATTAGGAAATTTATTTACAAGAATATTGGTTATTCCAAGAATAAGGGATACTCAATGCGGATTTAAGGCATTTTCAGAAAAGGCAGCTGAGGATATATTTCCAAGAGCAAGAATAAGAAGTGGAATATTTGATGTTGAGATTTTGGCAATCGCTAAATTATTGGAATATAGGATTAAGGAGATAGGTGTGAGGTGGGAGGATGATCCAGATTCGAGATTTGGCATTAAGTCTTATTTAAGGTCATTATTAGATACGATTAAGATTAGATTTAATCTATGGCGAGGAGTTTATAATTAAAATAATCAAACTAATCACCCCGCCCCGAAGGGGCGGGGTGATATGGAGACTTTTTTATAGGATTGGACTTAATCTATGGCGAGGAAGTTTATAATCAACAAAAATGATAACATCAATATTGGCGATTATTTCAAAATTTATATTAGACCTCATTTCTAAGATTGAATATGGGGGTATTTTCTTATTGATGGCAATAGATAGTGTGAATATCCCAATACCATCAGAAATAACAATGCCTTTCTCAGGATTTTTGGCAGGGCAGGGGACATTCAATTTCTGGATAGTCGTTTTTGCGGGAACTATTGGGAGTGTTATAGGATCATTAGTTTCTTATGGTATTGCTTATTTTGTTGGCAAGCCACTTATTAATTTTTTAAAAAAAATACCGATAGTTAATAGAGATTATTTCAAAGTAGAAAGATTTTTCAATAATCATGGGCAGAAAACTATTTTTTGGGGGCGACTTATCCCAGTAGTGAGGACATTTATTTCTTTCCCCGCGGGAATATTTAAAGTGAATATTTGGAAATTTACTCTCCTTACGATAATTGGCTCTTTCATTTGGTCTCTTGCCCTTTCTTTTTTAGGATATATACTGGGAGAAAATTGGATGGTCTTACAAAAATATTTTCATAGATTTGATTATCTAATTTTAGCCATTATTCTTGTCTTTATTGTATGGTATATTTGGCGAAAATTATCAAATAAGGGGAATAGATTCCTGCCTTCGCAGGAATGACAAAGAACAAGGGAATGACAAGAGAGGGGAAAACACCCCGTCTCGCCAAGAGGCGAGCCACCCCTCTATTAGAGGGGAATAAAACAAGAAATACATCCTTCCCGTCACCCCCGCGAAGGCGGGGGTCTAAAAAACATCTTTATAATTTTAAAAAATATCATGAAGGGCTATATTATAATTATCTTAATACTGATTATAATTCCTGCAATGTGGGCGGGAATTTTTTTGACATCAGAAGAGGGCAATTTCGGTATTTCAATTATAGAAAATGATAATGATAATGCCACTGCCTCCCTTTATGGAGAAAAAAATAAAAAATTAGAAAATCCGCCAAAAGAGGTAAAAGCAATATATTCTACGACATGGACGGCCATCACTGAAAATGGAATTAATCGGCTAATAGATTTAATAGGTAAAACAGAAGTAAATGCAATTGTTATTGATATAAAGGATTATACTGGCAAGGTTTCATTTAATACAAATTCATTGATAATAAATTCAATAGAATCAGAAAATGGAAGAATCTCAAATCTAATAAATCTTATTAATCGGCTACATAATAAAAATATATATGCCATTGCAAGAGTTGCTATTTTTCAAGATTTATTTTTGGCGGAGAAAAGACCAGATTTAGCAGTTCAGAGCAAGAGGGCGATTGATGATGGAAAAGACAAAAATTCAGTTGATATAATTTGGCGAGATAAAAAAGATTTGGCATGGGTTGATCCTGCCAGCCAAGAAGTTTGGAATTATACAATATCAATAGCGAAAGAATTAGACCGAGTTGGTTTTGACGAGATTAATTTTGATTATATAAGATTTCCATCGGATGGAGATATGAAAGATGTTTCTTATCCATTTTATGACGAGAAAAAACCAAGGCAGGAAATTTTAAAAAATTTCTTTAAGTATTTATCAGATAATCTTCGTCCTTTGGGAATAAGAATATCAGTAGATTTATTTGGATTAGCGGCGATAAATAAAGATGATTTGGGAATAGGGCAGGTATTGGAGACGGCCATCCCTTATTTTGATTTTGTTTGCCCGATGGTTTATCCATCTCATTATGCCAAGGGATTTTTGGGTTTTAATAATCCTGCGGAATATCCCTATGAAGTTGTCAAGTATTCGTTAAGGACTGCTCAAGGTAGAATAGATGATTTCAAGAAAAAAAATCCTGATATAAATTTGGCCAAGATAAGACCATGGTTACAAGATTTTGATTTGGGAGCAACTTATGATGAGAAAATGATTCGTCTTCAAAAAAAGGCGGTTTATGATGTTGGTTTAGATGCCGGCTGGTTCCTCTGGGATCCCAAGAATCAATATACGATTAGAGCTTTAGATAAATAATTTCTTAAAAAAGTGATGCTATATCATGTTTGATATAGCATCGCCCTCAGTTATGATATCACGACAATAATTTTTACAGTTAAAACGATTAACACAATTGCGAATACGATTGCTAAAAATAGGTGTTTTTTTATTTCTTCAAATCCAAATAACTCAGCTTCTTCTCTATCACCCTCCTTAATTTCATCAAATTGCATCTTTGCTGAATTTTTTGCTAATATAACAGCAGAAATGATAGTGAATATTTGATTACCCAATAGTTTTGCAAAAAGCATAATCGTAAAGGCAAGAATCAAGATAATGATTAGATTTTCCATTTTAAATACCTCCTAATTTTTTATTCTTTTTTGTTTGTGGAGATGGAAATATTACTTCCGAAGTTCCAATGCCATTTAATCACATATTTATCGGCCTGTCAAATTTGGGTATATTTGTTTTCGGCGAGAGAAAACACCCCGTCCAGCCCCTGACTTGCAGAGGCTGGACACCCCTCTGTGAGAGGGGAATAATATAAAGAAGGGGGTGGAAAACTAATTATTTAAAAACAGAAAAGTTGGCTTTCGCCAACTTTTCTGCGATGCCCAATAGGGACATCCCCCTCTGATATACAGATTACTTATATAATAACATTTTATAAATTTACAACAAGGGG
>JBFFCO010000026.1:0-8668 GCA_041559835.1 Minisyncoccia bacterium
ACCTGAAAATATTATATATTATTTTTTGATGAATGTCAAATTTTTTAAGGGGAATCCTCAGAATGATATATGACTTATTTAAATACAAAAAATTGTATTAACTTGATATTTTTTAAATATCCTTTATAATTAGATTGTTCTTTAATTTTTATAAATAATAAAAATATGATTAGAAATGTAAAATTTAATAATTTCTATTCTTTTAAGGGCGAACAAGAAATAAATTTCTTAGCAAAAAAGAAGAAGACTTTTAATTATTATAATTCAAAATCAGGCGACCAAATAACAAAAGTTGCTACTTTTATTGGCGGCAATGCCTCAGGAAAAACAAATGCAATGAGATTATTCAGTTTTTTCAGTTATTTTATTTGTCATAATCCAAGTGGTATTGATAATAATTTTTCCAAACCATATATTGCTTTTAAAAATTTTTTTAATAATAATAAACCATCCGATTTTTCTATTGAATATGAGAAAGGTGATTTTATTTATCAATATGAATTTTCAATAAAAGAAAATGAGATTAAAAAAGAAAAGTTATCAAGAAAAATAATAGATAGCAAATCAGAAAAAATGGATGAGATATTTTCTCGCAATTTGAACAATTTCAAATTAAATAAGGATAATTATTTTGACAAGGGATTCCCCGTCGAAGCATTGGAAAAAAATATACCAAAACATATTTCCGCTATAGCATATATCAAAAGTAATTATAATGTCGAAATAATTGCTGGTGTTTTTGATTATTTTAACAATCTTTTATCAAACATTGATGAAAGGGGTAATAAATATAATTATATCAAACAAACCAAAACAATAATAAAATATTTAGAAAATAAAAATTTAAAAAAAGAGGTGGAGGATATTATTAAGGATTTTGATATTGGATTAAGAAAATTTGAGATAATTAAAATAAAGAAAAAGATGATTGGTGGCAAAGAAGAGGAGTTTGCTTCTGTTTTAGGTGTTCATGAAACAAAAGAAAAAAATAAAAAAATTGATTTTGATTATGAGTCGTCAGGGACAAAATCACTGTTCTTTATGTTGCCCCTTATATTGGAGGCGTTGAAAAACAATGGAGTTGTTGTGATTGATGAAATGGAGACAGGTCTTCATCCAGAGGCAGTAGAGAAAATTATTGATTATTTTATTGGCGAGGGGGCGGATAAAAAAGTCCAATTAATATTCTCATCTCACTCGCTTGATTTTCTTAATAAAATGGATATGCATCAAATATATTTAGTCGAAAAAAATGATAATGGAGAAAGTTTTGCTTATCGCCTTAATCAAGTCAAACCAAGGAGTGATGGAAATTTTTTGGCAAAATATATGTCTGGGGCATATGGCGCTTTTCCAAAAATAAGAATATAGATTTATGGGAGATGATTTTGTTTTAAATAAAAAATACACTGGGTTATTTTACGGAGAGGCGAAAAAAGAAAGAAAACTTTTAAATAAGATTGTTGAGACAAAAAAATTCAAATATTTTACCCAAAATTGGGAGGATTTTATTATAAAATCTTATCATGGAGAATCTCCAGAAATGATTTTAGAAAGTTGTAATAATTTTATTAGAGGAAGGGCATATGATATAGTCCTTTGTTTTGTGGATATAGATAAATTAAAGCAAGATTGTTATTCAAAAAAATCTAAAAAAATAAAAAATTGGGAAAAAGAAAAAATAAAATTAGAGAATAAATATAATAAAATTATAATAGTTTGGCAGGATGAGAATTTGGAAGACGAGATAAAGAAAGTTATTGGCAAAAAAGCAAAAACAAAAAGCGGAAATGATAGGGGCAAATGGCATTTGACTAAATTATCAAGAGAAAATGTAGAAAAAATAGCGAGTTCAGAATTTTGGAAAAATATTTTTAAAATCATAAAGGGGAGAGAGGGGAATTGAATTTAAGATATAAAAAATAAATTAGGTTTTTGGGAATATATTCATCTTGCCCCGCTCCAAAAGTGGCATAAATATTTATTAAATAAATTATATAAATTAAAAGTCGCGGTTGGGTTTTCCCTCCCGCGACCTTTATTTAATTTAAATATTTGTAGTGGCAATAACCATGGAGAACAAATCTCCAACAGTCGGCATTTCTACATCCCTGCCTATCGCATTCGATTTTGTCTCCCAGCTATTTACAACATTGACATTCTTCCCTTTTCCATTTCCACCATTCCTGCCATTGCCCTTTTTACCATTGCTCTCACTATTTCCACCATTATTGCCACTTATGGGAGAATTATACTGACCCTCCATTCTCATGATTCTTTCCCGCCTACTTAATGTTTTATTTTGTGGTTTCGCGGGAGGCTTGGGAGGAACTTTTTTGACATACCGATTTCCTTCAAAAACAACAAATCCGTCGTCTTCATTCGGAACAGCCTCTTTAAGAATTAGGTGCCACCCATCGTCCCAAATACATCCAATATATACATCCACCACATCACCATTAGGAGTACGAATCCTAAAAAGTCCATTCATGCATTTGACAACTCCATTTTCCTCGGTATCAAAGCTACCAATGGGATCCCCCTTTTTTAATTTTGTCCCCAAAGCATTCACGGACAAATCGTTATTCATCCTTAAACGAAGATCAATCTTCATCCCCTTTCTTTTGCTTGTTCTAACTACTTCTCTCAAGGGAGAAACAGTTGCTACTCGGCCATCTATTACTTCATCAATATGCTTCAGTGTGATGTTATGAGGCACACTCATTTTTCCTTCGCCACTATTTTGAACTGCGGTCGCCATAACATACAATCCCGGAAACACTTGAACATATCCGCCAGCAGGAGGAACATATGATGAGGTTAAATTATCAAATAAACTCGCCCTCATTTTTTTAAATAAAGAGTTATTTCCTTGTCTCTCACCGCGAGACCCATCTTTTTCTTGACCGTGGGGCTTTCGCCCAGTTATATTTTTTGCCATGTTAATTCACCTGACTATATTATACCAAATAAAAACAGACTTGTCAATACCCTCATCATTTCTTTTCAAAAAAGATGAGGCATTGATAAGTCATTGATGGCAGGAGATTAGATTAATCAAAGTCTCGCATATGGAGGCAAATTTTCTCTTATCAGCCTAAGTCTTAAATGGCTCATATAATCCGCTTTCTTTCTTACCCTTGCGACTGTCAAAAATATATTTTCAATATATTTTTTAATATTCGGAATGCGAAGTTCATTTTGGTATTCAGAACTCAAGAACATATGTCTTATTGTTTCTGCCATTCTGACATCAAGTAATGCCAATATTAGATTGAATTGACTAAGGTCAAATTTGTAATGGCTTCTTATCTTGTCAATGTTTTGAAAAAAAATGATTATTGACAAAATATAAGTTTTATCTTCTCTTGATAGTTTTTTTGAATATTCAGGGCTTATTAATTTCTTTTTTTGAACATCGTCAATCAAATCCATTATACGGGACTTATCGAATTTAAAATCATTTAAATCGAATATGAAGCTTTTATCACCCCACTTTCCTAATGAGTTATTTAATTTATTATAGGCAGACTCTCTTAAATCTTCACGGGCCCAATTGATCCCTCTGATTCTTTCTCCCCTCATCTTCCTTATTTCTTCCTCTATGCACCTTGGAATACATATCAGAATCTTTTCTAACTGGGGAGAAATTTGAAATCTAGTTCCCAATACATTCAACAAGAAGCTAGAATCGGGAATAATAATATTAAAATTATTATCGATGCCAACCAAACCAAAAATGTTTTTCCAAGCATCCCGACTTATCTCATCCCAATTTTTTCTTTGTTTTTTAATTCTTTTCACCTGTGCTCTTTTTAAATTTCTTTTTCTAATTTTGTTTGTGAATTTTTTCTTCTTCTTGTAATTAGCCATTTTTATTACTCCTTCATTTAATTTTTTAAAATACAACTCTGCTGATATTTAAGCACAATATTAAATCATTGTCAAATTTAATCATCCATCTTGCCGACAATCTTTTTTAATATTTCTAATAACTCATCCTCTGAAAAAAAGTTAATGGTTATCTTGCCCTTCTCACCCTTCTTCTTGACATCCACCTTCGTCCCCAATATTTCTTCCAATCTGCTTTGAATTGATGATTCGACTGCCCTGTTATCGCCTAAATTATTATTAGCACTATATTCTTTCTCTTTTTTATCAAGAGAAATATTGGGAATAAATCTTTTTGCCAAAATGCTCGTTTCCCGAACGGTTAATTTTTTTGATAATATCTCCCCCAAAAGACCCCTCTGCTTTTCCGGATTAGAAATAGTCAAAATTATTCTCGCATGAGACTCTGATATTTTCTGCTCCATCAATGCCTTTTGTGCTTCTGTTGGCAACTGGAGAAGTCGCAATGCATTAGAAACCGCCTCGCGAGAAATACCAATTCTTTTTGCCACCTCTCTTTGAGGCAAGCCAAACTCATCAGCCAATTTTGCATAAGCTCTTGCTGTTTCAATTGGATTTAAGTCCTCCCTTTGAACATTTTCAATAATGGCCGCCTCCAATTTTTGTTTTTCTTCCATTCTTTCCCTCACGATAGCCGGAACTTTTGTGAGTCCTAATAATTGAGCGGCTCGCCATCTCCTCTCTCCTGCTATTAATTCATAGATTACATTTACACCACTATCTGTTCTTTTTTCAATTTTTGTGAGAATAAGCGGTTGTAATATTCCAAACTCTCTTATTGATTCTGATAATTCCTTCAATGCCTCTGGATGAAAATATCTTCTTGGTTGTTGTGAGTTTGGTTTAATTCTATCTACCTCAATCAAATAGACCGCTTCTTTTATTGGGCCTATATGCTCATTATTCTCCCAATTATTATTCTCGCTCTCATCATCACCATCCTCACTCTCTCTATCACTATTATTTTCGCCTATCTCATTATTATTATCGTCATTATCGTTATCATTTTTTTTCACCATTATCTCCTCATCATCATATATTTCTTTATTAAATTCATTATTATTTTCGCCCACCTCATTATTACCACTCTCACTAATATCATCTACTTCTTCATTTTTATTTTCCTCTTTTCTATCTTTTTCAATATTCTCAATAATATCTGACTCGTCGCTATTATTATGCCTTACTTCAATCTCCTCTTTGCTTTCGGCAAAATCATCATTATTTTTATTATTGCCATTATCAAAAAAAGGACTTGATTCATCTACTTGAAAAATCCTTATATCCTCACTGCTATCATCATCAAAGCTTATTAAGAATGGATTATAGTTTCCTTGCTCCATAGTGCTCGGGGCGGGAGTTGAACCCGCACGATCTAATGATCAAGGGATTTTAAGTCCCTCATGTCTACCAGTTCCATCACCCGAGCAATTATTTCATTTAGTTTAATTATATACATTTTTTAATATTTTCAAAAAGAGATTAGAGCACATTTCTTTTCTTATCTCCTTCTCGTAGAGGGATGCCCTCTTGTCTAACACAAAAAATTCTATATTTAATTCAATAAAAATAGTCTAATTTTCCCTCCGCCCCACGAAGTGGGGCGGAGGGATTTTTCTCAATCTTAAAATACTGGATAAACTTTTAAATCTAATTTGACAAGTAATTTGATGATTGTGATAGATTTATCTACCGCCCCGCGAGGCGGGGCGGTAGTACTCGTTTATATTTAATCATATTATTTGACAAGGGATTTGATGATTGTAATAGATTTATCTACCGCCCCGCGAGGCGGGGCGGTAGTGCTTGTTTGTATTTTTTGATTTGACAAGGGATTTGATATATGTATAATTAGAGACAATATTTGAACCTTAAAAACTTAAGAGAGCAAAATTTTTTTCTTCATTGTTTTGCGTTTTTTTGTCTATTTAAATTTAATTTCCAATTATGAGGATTTGATCCTGGTCCAGGATGAACGTTGGCGACGTGTATCAGGCATGCAAGTCGTGCGCCCAGCCCCACTCTTATAAGGCAGAGACATTTTATTTACATCTAAATAATATTTGTAAATTATAGTTTCTGTTTTGTATTTGATTGTAGGAGTGGGGCTGGGAGCGGCGAACGGGTTAGTAATACCTTGGTATATACCATCAAGATGGGGATAGCCACTTGAAAAAGTGGGTAATACCCAATAGTCCCAGCCCCACTCTTATAAGGCAGAGGCATTTTATTTACATCTAAATAATATTTGTAAATTATAGTTTCTGTTTTGTATTTGATTGTAGGAGTGGGGCTGGGTAAAAGAGCAATCTGCTTGATGATTAGCCTTGGTCCTATCAGGTTGTTGGTGAGGTAATGGCTCACCAAGCCGATGACGGGTAGGGGGACTGAGAGGTTGGCCCCCAACAGGGACACTGAGACACGGGTCCCACTCCTACGGGAGGCAGCAGTTAAGAATATTCGGCAATGGGCGAAAGCCTGACCGAGCGACGTCGCGTGCAGGAAGAAGGGCTATGGCCTGTAAACTGCTTTTATAAAGGAAGAATTTCGATGACTGTACTTTATGAATAAGAGGTTGCTAATTACGTGCCAGCAGCAGCGGTAATACGTAAGCCTCAAATGTTGTCCGGATTAATTGGGCGTAAAGGGTGTGTAGGAGGTCAAATGCGTCTTGTTTTAAATTCTTGGGCCCAACCTAAGAGCTGGGCAAGATACGGTTTGACTAGAGGATGTTCGAGGTGAGTGGAACAGCTGGTGTAGGGGTGGAATCCGTTGATATCAGCTGGAACACCAAAAGCGAAGGCAACTCACTAAAACACTCCTGACTCTGAAACACGAAAGCATGGGTAGCGAAGAGGATTAGATACCCTCGTAGTCCATGCCCTAAACTTTGGATGCTAGCTATTTCGAGTATCGACCCTCGGAGTGGCGAAGCTAACGCGTTAAGCATCCCGCCTGGGAAGTACGAGCGCAAGCTTAAAACTCAAAGGAATAGACGGGGACTCGCACAAGCGGTGGATCATGTGGTTTAATTCGATGACACACGAGGAACCTTACCAGGGTTTGAAATCTCGTTGACCGTTTTTCGAAAGAAGAACTTTCTATTAAGACAGCGAGACAGGTGTTGCATGGTTGTCGTCAGCTCGTGGCTTGAGTTGTTCCCTTAAGTGGGGTAACGAGCGCAACCCCTATCCTATGTTATATGTGTCATAGGAGACCGCCCAGCACTACTCTTACAAGGTATTACCTTAATAAAAATATTTAAGATTTTATTAGGGCAGTGCTTTCATAATATTTGTTGGATTGTAGGAGTAGTGCTGGGAGGAAGGTGGGGATGACGCCAAATCAGCATGGCCCTTTGACACCCTGGGCTACACACATGATACAATGGTCAGTACAAAGAGTTGCTAAGTCGCAAGATGGAGCCAATCTCATAAAGCTGGCCTCAGTTCAGATTGAGGGCTGCAATTCGCCCTCATGAAGTTGGAATCGCTAGTAATCGCGGATCAGATATGCCGCGGTGAATACGTTCTCGAGTCCTGTACTCACCGCCCGTCACGTCAAGGGAGCTGGGAATACCCGAAATTCGCTTATGGCGGATTAAGGTAGGCTTGGTAACAGGGACGAAGTCGTAACAAGGCA
Source organism: Minisyncoccia bacterium (assembly GCA_041559835.1). Lineage (GTDB taxonomy): Bacteria > Patescibacteriota > Minisyncoccia > UBA6257 > JAAZHW01 > JBFEPE01. The sequence goes on from JBFFCO010000026.1 coordinate 7,555, forward strand.
CCGGTAGCGGAAGCTGTTGGTGGATCATCTAAAGATGAATTAGTTCTGGTATTTATACTGGAATTAGGTCGGACTTATGTTTCTTTCTCTTTCTTTATTGAAGGATGAAAGAAATTGAGATACAGGCGCAGAGCAATGAAGAAAGACATTTTGCCAAAAACCCCACAGGCTCACCTGTGGGATTTTTTTGTATATTTTTTTAAAAATATTAGAAATTTTAAATATTACCTAACTTTATCCAATTAAAATTTGGAAAGCATAATAAACTAGGAATACTGGCCAAACTAATGCCTTTAGGAATCCAATAACTCCTGCTGAAAATGTTCCAGCACTACCAATAAAGTAAATAGATGCACCAATCAAGCCTAAAAAATAAATAAATGGACTGCTTTGATTGATTTTTTTATGATTGCATTCTTCCATATTTTTAAATTATTTTATAGATAAAAATCACGACTTTTGATTATTTTATTATATCAAAAAACTACTTTAGTTAAAAAATAATAAAGTCAAATTTTCTACTCCCCCCGACTTCGTCGGGGGGAGGATTATATTGATTTTTCCCATTGATTTAAAGTAATAAAGTCAAATTTTCTGCCCCCCCCGACGAAGTCGGGGGGGCAGATTTATTTTCCCATTGATTTTAAATAAAAAATTGTTAAAATCTAAATAATTAATAATTTTTAGAGATTAGAATGATATTAATAATGCCTCCCGACTTCGTCGGGAGGGAATATAAAATAAAAAAATAGACCATTCTATATCTTTAATAAATTACTGCGGCCGTGGTGTAGCTGGTTAACACATCTGCCTGTCACGCAGAAGATCGCCGGTTCAAATCCGGTCGGCCGCGCCGAAGTCCGTCGTAGGCGGATATTCTATTTTAACGAAAGTGGTCAACCGTGTAATAGATTTTAAATAAATTTTTATAAAAATTTATTTAAAATCATTGTCCCGCCGCAACAGGACGAGTAAGTATTTTCCAATCCAAGAATGAGCCCGAAATGATAATGTGAGGTTAGACATTTAAAAGGTTAGAAATTAATATTTCTTCTACTATTAGCACATTTACTTATAGAAGAAAATAATTTGACTTTTTCTTTTTTCATTTTGC
>JBFFCO010000027.1:0-8486 GCA_041559835.1 Minisyncoccia bacterium
AATATCTCCAATTTTTATAATATAAAATAATTTATTACCAGATTCTTCTTGAGCCATCTCAACCGCCCTCAGTCTATCGGGATTTATATAATGTTTTTTTTCCTCAACATCAATAACAACATATTCGCCCATATGATTTTTCTCTAAATCCTCCTTGAGATTTTCCATATAAAATTTTTCTCCCATTTGTGTTATTTCTCTTGGGGATAATGTTTTTTTATTATCCATATTATTTTTTTATTATATAGACAATTATAACAAAATTTTAAAAAATACAAATAAATCAATATATATTATCAAAAATATTTATTATTTTCTTCTCAATATTTTCTATATCAGCGACCATTATTTTTTTCCAATTCAAATTTTTAAAATTATTTCCTTGATATATTTCTGAAAGAGCAAGATAATCTTTTGAGCCAAAATCTTTTTTAAAATTTTCAATATCAGGCAGAACTCCTAATTGCTGGGCGATTTTTATTAAGAAATATAATTGAGCAGAAAAGACAAAAAATTTATTTTTGTCATTTTCTTCTTGTGACAGGACATCAAGTAGTTTCAAAAAATTGACAATCTTTTGCCAAATTATCTCATCTTTTTCTGGCAAAATAATTGCCCTATTTAAAATTCCCAATGATTTTATAGCAGAAAATAAAGTCGTCTCATTATGGCGAATATTTGAAAATCTATTTTTTGTGAGAACTCCCTTTAATTGGGTTTGGCGATTGATGAGCAATAAGCAGTCAATTAAGTTGATTGGCTCTAAATGATGAGAAAACTTTGCTGTTGTTTTCCTTACTCCTTTTGCGGGGGTAATAATCTTACCCATTTCTTTTGTATAGATTGATATATTGGCATCCGCCTCTCCAATCGGATTTTTCTCCAATACAATCGCCTCTGTTAATATTTCTTTCATTCGTTTATTATAATAATTTCCCAATATTTTACTAATTTTTAATTATTAGTAGAATTATTATTGTCGGGCCTGTAGCTCAGCTGGTAGAGCGCTTGTATGGCATACAAGAGGTTCAGGGGTTCGAGCCCCCTCAGGTCCACTTTTTTGAAAGATGATTTTTTTCAAAGTTATATAATAACCCCTACATCATCCCCTCACTAATCTTATCTTAATCTTATAATCGCCGATGTTGTGTTCTTTGATATTATCATCTAATTTCTTTTTTGATATATCAGAACAAAGACAGGAATTTCTTATTTCTTTCTCATTATCTCTTATCACTTTTTCCAACTCATCACTATCAGTATCATATTCTAAAATAATATCCTTATCATCTATTGATAAGTTATTATTTTTTCTCTCCTGATTTATTTTTCTTACCAACTCCCTCAATAATCCCTCTGAAATTAATTCAGCAGTTAATTCAGTAGTTAAATATTCCTTGTCGCCAAAAATAATTTCCTTAATATTTAATTCTTGTTTTGCCAAATCCTCGTATATTCCTTTTGGAAAATCATCTTTTTTTAATTCCAATTTTGACAATGGTTGCTTTACTGCAATGCCATTTTCGTTTCTCAATCTTAATCCAATCTCAACTGCCTCTTGAGTCGCCTTCATCTTTTCAAAAATATCCCTCACCTCACTGGCATATTCACCCTTCATTTCTTCACGAGATGGCCATTCCTCTAAATGGACAGACTCCCTTGTCTCGCCGAAGCTTTCAGCGGAGGCGGATTTCAATTCTTGATAAATTTTCTCAGCCAAAAATGGGGCAAAAGGTGCTAATAATTTTGATAATTCAAGCAAAACAAATGAAAATGTTTTTTTTGCAGACTCCTTGTCCTTCTCATTATCACTCTTAAATCTCGGCCGACTCAATCGAAGCCACCATGTAGAAAAATCATTAGCAAAATCAATAAATTGCCTTGCCGCAAAAGATAAGTTGTATTGCTCCAGTCCATTTGAAACATTTCCTCCTAATTTAACTAACTTATAATAAATCCATTTATCTAATATATTATCACTCCCAAACTCTCTCTCATTATTAAATTCCCCTTCCTTTGAAGGGGTGGCATCTCGCCCTTGGCGAGATGACGGGGTAGTTCTGTATTGCCTATAAAAATTCAAAACATTACCTAAAAGCATCACCACTTTTTGATAAATCTCTCTCACTCCATCATCAGAAAAATTAAGATTTTCAGCGGCTACTACTGGAGAAGAGAGCAAATATAACCGAACAGCATCAGCTCCATATTTTTCCATAATAATATCGGGAGCGGTATAATTTTGGAGTTTTTTTGCCATTTTTTTACCATCTTCTGCCAAAACCATTCCATTGACGATAGCATTTTCAAAAGCCGGCTTATCCATCAAGGCAGTCGCCAAAATATGAAGATAATAAAACCATGCCCTTGTTTGATCGGTTGCCTCAGCAACAAAATGAGACAAAGACAACATCTTATCATTCTCTAATTTTTCTTTATTCTCAAAAGGATAATGAGATTGAGCATAAGGCATTGCCCCTGAATCAAACCAACAATCCAAAACATCAGGAATTCTTTTCATTTTTTTACCACATTTCGGACAATCAATTTCAATTTTATCAACGATGTGCTTATGAATATCTGTTATTTTTTGACCGCTTTCTTTTTCTAATTCAACAACCGATCCGAAAACTTTTATTCCTCCACACTCACATTTCCAAACCGGCATTGCTGAAGCCCAAAATCTTTGTCGAGATATTGCCCAATCTCTTGCCCCCTCAAGCCATTTTCCAAACCTACCCTCTTTGATATGTGGCGGAAACCAATTTATTTTTTTGGCTAATTCTATTGCTCTTTCCCTAAGTGATTTTTCTTGTCCCTCTGCTTTTGATTCTACTCGGACAAACCAAGATGTTGTCGCAAAATTTATCAAGGGAGTATCACACCTCCAACAATGGGGATAGCTATGTGGATATTTTTCAGATGAAAACAGCAAATCTTTGTCTTTTAAATATTCAATTATTTTTTCATCAGTAGATTGCACATCGTCTATCGGCTTTACTGATAAACCAGCAAAATCTTTTACTTCTGGTAAAAATTTTCCATCCTCCCCAACATTTTGAATAAATGGAAGATTTTCTTTCTTTCCTAAATTCAAATCATCCTCACCAAAGGCGGGGGCGATATGAACAATTCCCGTTCCTTCTTCTGTGGAAACAAAATCTGCCGAGACTATTTTATATATATTCTCTTTATTTTTTATGTCCTTGCCTAAATAATAATCAAATAGTGGCTGGTATTTTAATCCAACCAATTCCCTGCCCTTGAATTTTTTAAATATTTTAAATGGCTCAATGCTTTTTATCGCTGGCAAAACACCATCTTTCATATCAAAACCCTCTCTTTTTCCCTTTAAGTCCTTATATCTTTTTTCTGCAATAATTAAATATTCCAAACCCAATGACTTATCTTTTTGTAAAAGCAAATAATCTATATCATCGCCTACGGCTAAGGCGACATTTGCTGGGAGTGTCCATGGAGTAGTCGTCCAAGCCAAAACAAATGTATTATCTGGCACATCCTCGCCCCCTATCTTTTGCCCGGACTCTAATTTGAATTTTGCTATTGCTGAAATATCATTCACATCTCTATATCCTTCGCTCACTTCTTGCTGAGAAAGAGTTGTCTCGCACCTCGGACAAATATGCATTGATTTATATCCCTCATATATCAATCCCTTTTTCCATAATTCCTTGAATGCCCACCAAACTGATTCCATATAATTAAGGTCCATTGTCTTGTAAGCATCATCCATATCCGCCCATCTTCCTAATCTAGAAATTGTCTTTTTCCATTCTTCGGCAAATGCCAAAACTTTTGATTCGCAAGACTTATTAAATTTCTCAACTCCAATTTTTTCAATATCTTTTTTAGACTTAAAGCCACATTCTTTTTCAACAATGTTTTCAATTGGCAGGCCGTGGCAATCCCAGCCCCACTTTCTTTCTACTCTATAACCACTCATCGCCTTATATCTCGGAATTACATCTTTTATTACACTAGGAACAAAATGTCCATAATGAGGGGTGCCTGTGGCGAATGGGGGGCCGTCATAAAATACAAAGTCGCCATTTGGTGATGGCTTATCTAAAGATTTTTGAAAAATATCATTCTTTCCCCAAAAATCCAATATTTCCTTTTCCTGCTCATTTATATTTGACATATTTAAATTTTTTTATTATTATTTTTTCAGGAGGTAATTATGAAAAATATTAGCAGCATGAACGATGGTGGCAAAAAATTTATTACTGATGATGAAATGAAGAGAAAAGCAAGACGATTTGATGAAATGAAAAGAAAGGCAAGACAATTTATTGATATTGAGAAGCGAGAACCACTACAAAAATGGGTTATCCCTGATGGGGTTAAGATTATTCAAGATGATGGCTTGAAAAAAGTTGTTGTTGTTGGCCCTAGACAATGCATCGTCCAAGAAATGATTTATAGAACAAGACCCACTAATTTTTATTCCTTCCCAGGAGTAATGATATCTTACACCTGTATAACTTACATGGGTATAGGGTATAAAAAAGGGGCTGCGATTGGATATCCGTCAGGAGGAATATGTGGAATGTGCTATACGAATTCAGACATGAATGAAGGCGAAATATTACACTGGGAATCAATTGCACAATCAATAATTGAGAAAAATGAAAAATACCCATTTTTAAAAAAAGAATTTCCATTTGATAATAAATTTCCAACAAGCCCACTCCCCCAAGATATTCAAATAAGGTTTCTGGGGTTCTGTGATAATAGAGGTAGTGCAAAATTTGAGATAATTGTTTTTTAATCATTCGCCAATCCATTTATATTGCTATACCACCAAAGAAGTTAGGTATAGCATTTTTTTAATAAACAAATAACATCCTAATCTTACAATAAAAAAATGGCTCCGACAAATGAAAGGAGCCATCTTTTCTCTCAAAAAGATGACAATTATCTAATAATGATTATATTATTTTTTATTATTCCCATTTTCATAATACAATTCAATACTAATTATTTATTTATCCTTGTCAAATAATAATCTATTTTTTGCTAATGGCGGAGCAATGCTTGAATTTTTATTAGGCAATAATCCGCCAGTTTTCACCGCCCTAGATAAGAAAAGGGGCAATTTAATAAGGCATATTTTTATTTTAATAAATCATCAAGTTCGCACGACAACAATGCAGATTTGTTGAGCACAATTTGTTCTTTTGGATTTAAATTATCGGCTGTCATTCTAATTAGTTTAGTAGTGATGATGTCGCCAAGCATTACATTATTTGTTTTTTTAAAATATTTTTCAATTTTCTGATAAAAAAGGGTTGCATATTGTTTTAACTTATCCTGTGGAGTCGGCTGATTACTCCAGCCATTACTAATAAACTTTATTTTATCCCCAATCTTTTTATCAACTTCAATATTTAAATTGCCCTCACGAAAATCTATCCAATAATCACTGATGCGATAAATAATATTAACTGAATTATCTTCTTCGGTTTCAATCTGATATATAAAAGAGAATGCATCTGTGTTAAAATCCTTTGATATCATAATGCTTTCTAATTCTTTTATAGTGTGTATTTTATAATCATTTAATAATCTAAAATAACTTTCCCGCCAAATTTTAAGCCAATTAGAAATAAAACTCTGATTAATAAATAAGGGAGTTAGATCATTTTTTAAGTTTTCATCACTAACATTATTCATTTGCAATGTTAATTTATCAAACAAGGTTCGGATATCATTGATTTCAATTCCCTTGGCAATCATATAATCAAAATCAGGCACAATCTTTTTGCCCATATACCACAATAAATCATAAATGTCTCTTCCTTTTTCTTTATAGACTGCATTGCCCACCCCACGAATTCCACGCAAGAAAATGGCTGCTAATTTACTGGCCATAAGAGTGCCCATGTTATATGTTAAAATAACGAAAGAGAGTTGGTCGCGATTTATTGGTCTAATCTCGGTTGTTGTTTTGGGAGTAATAAAATTGTTAATATCAATTTTTACTCGCACCTGATTAGAGGAACTACCAAGACTTAATTCTTCGCCAATATGAAATTTTAAAAGCAATCCTCTGTTGTTAGTAATTTTTATAGTGAGAAAATCGGGTCCAGCGCCATATGTATTAATAAAATAATCTCCAACCTCTCCCTTTAGTTCTTCTAAAAACTCTTTCGTCACTGCATGAGAAACTTCAAAATCTAAATCTACAGACATACGATCGAGACCATGAATTATACGAAGTGCAGAACCGCCATACATTATCCATTTACTATATTTTGGATGATGATAAATAAAATTTAGAACATAAAACTGCAATTCCTCTTTAAGAGCATTGCGACGAGTTTCTGAATCAATATTCTCGTAAGCAGATAAATCATCAAGTTTTCTTTTTAATATTGTTGTTATCTGTTCGCTCATATAATTTTATTAATTAAAGAGTGGAACTTTTCCTGCTCGGATTTGTCCATCTCGTCAAAATCTATTCTTAAATCATCAATCATTTTTTTAATATCTTCTAAATTCATTCCTTTAAGTTGACGAGTTCTAAAGTAAAGTAAATCAAACAAAGCTTTTGCTGGAGAAGCGATATAAAAATCAAATTTGCCTCTTTCTAAAAAGAAGTCAGAAAAAAATTTTTTTTGAATAGACTGATAAGCAAAATTACCAGCTTTTGTCTGATATTCCCTCGTGACCTTTAGGGTAATTGAGGTAATAGAGTGTATGACTTCAGTGGCAAGATTGTAATACTGCAAAGCCGCCCAAGAACTCACATATGATGGGGTGCGAATTATATTTGCGAGATAAAAAGAATAAGAAACATCCGATCGATTTCTTTCAAAAAAATCAGTAGTTATATAAAGACCATTTTTTAACTGCAAAATATCTTTATATTTCAAAAACCGACTAATATAAGTATTTATTGTAGAGTCCTTAAGTCCAAACCGACTTCCAATCTGATGAATGGTACTCTTATTGAAATAGGGCAGTTTTTTTAGTTGTTCAAGTAAGTTTTTTTTGCTTTTCATATATTTGACATTAGTGTATCATATCTGAAATGTTAAGTCAATACATGATTATGGAGTTATTTTTTTGGAAAAAATATGGTAGAGTATTTATATATAATTTTTAATAATAAATTTTGAATTACGAAATATCTTTTCCTGCAGTCTTATACATTTCTTTTTCCTGTCACCCCTGCCTGAAGTGGAAAAAACACCCCGTCGCCCTTCGGGCGCCACCCCTCTATAAGAGGGGAATAATACAAAATGGCAAAACGGAGATGCCCCGCCGAAGGCGGGCAGGCCGCCGGAGTATTATCCGCCTCAGGCGGACGGGCATGACAAGAAGTGGGCGGGCATGACAAAGGATAAAAAGTGATAATAAACTCGCCTTCGTTAAAATAGAATATCCGCCTCTGGCGGGCTTCGGCGGACGAAGCAGGATGTCCGCCTATGGCGGAAAAATATGAAAAAAATTATTGATAAATTAAAGAAGATGGGGCCTGGATTTGTTTGGGCAATAGCCGCTATTGGAAGTGGTGAATTAATAATCTCAACAAAGGCAGGAGCAGAATATGGATTCGCATTTATTTGGATATTATGGCTCGGGGTATTTATTGATTTTTGGCTTCAAAGAGGAATTATGGAGGTAACAATCCTGACCGGCAAGCCAGTCACAAGATTGTGGGAGGAAAAGAAATGGGGAAAGTGGATATCAATTTTTTGGTTAATTTATTTTGTGATAATGATTGGAGGATTGGCGGGATTATTGGGATTGGCAACCGCTGGGCTATCGGCAATAGTGCCTTTTTCATTATTTAATATATGGCCAGTCTTAATAATATTATTATCCCTTCTCATCTTTTTTAAAAATCAATATCGTTTTTTTGAAAAAATAATGCTATTTTTTGGGGCGATATTAGTTATTGGGGTGATAACAACAATAATATTAGCCCCGCCAAACATTCAGCAGGTTTTCTCATGGGAACTTCCTGTGGGTGGCTCTGCCTTTTTGGTATTTTTGGCACTTCTTGGTTGGAGTGCTGGCTCTGGTCCTGAATTGATGATTCCTTATAGTGGGTGGCTTTTGAAAAAGAAGAAGATAAGCGAAATAAAAAAAGATAGCGGATTTTCTAAGATTAAAGAATATTTGAAGGTAATGCGGTGGGATGCATTGGGTGGATTTTTGTCAGTGGGTATTATTGCCTCTGTCTTTTTAGCTGCTGGAGCAACAATTCTTAAGCCAAGAGGGTCTGTTCTTGAAGGGTTTGGTGTGGTGAATGAGGTGTCTTTAATATTTACAGAAATATTTGGTCCGTGGTCTTTTTGGTTGTTCGTTGTTCCAATAACTATTGCATTTGTTGCTGCCTCATTAGGGATATTTAACGGTTGCTGCTCATCTACCATAAATCTTATTCGGGGAATTTTTTCTAAAAATGGGCATTGGGATGAGGAAAAAAGAAAAAGCCCATTGGGGATTTCTGT
>JBFFCO010000028.1:0-8411 GCA_041559835.1 Minisyncoccia bacterium
TCTTGCTTTATTTCTCGTTACTGCCTTTTTAGATGTTTTCTTACTTATTATAACTGATATTCTTGTGTGGTCTAATTGATTTGGAATATATTTAATATCTAATCCAGCGACTCTGTTAAATTCGCCTTTTTCTGATATTTTCTCAAAATCTCTTTGTAGTTTCAAGCGAAATTTTTTTGCCAAAGCCATATTTTTATTTTTTTGTTTTTCTATACTTGGGGCGGAGTGATTTATAGCAGGGATACAATCTCAAAAAAATCAAAATTTTGAATATCTAAAAAGTATTTGTGCTACCCCCCCCGCCTCTGGCGGGGGGGGGGTAGCATGACGGTATTCATACTATTTATACAGTGAGTTGTTTTCTGCCCTTCCTTCGCCTTCTCTTTAAGACATTTTGCCCATAATTATTTTGGCTTCTTTTCCTAAATCCATGGGTTCTTTTCCTTTTTTTATTTTTTGGCTGGTATGGTCTTTTCATATTATTTGATAATTTATTATTTTTATTATTGCTATTCTATCATTTTATTTTATTTTTGGCAATTCATCATCTATGTGTCCACCTAATACTTATTCTGTATTGGACAGGACTCTCATTTCTTATTTGATTAAAAATTTGATATAATGATTTAAAATAATTAAGCTATAGAATAAGAGGATATCCCCCCCCGCCGAGGGCGGGGGGGGATATGGGTGAAAACCGCCTTCGTCAACCCGCCTTCGCTAAAGCAGAATGTCCGCCTCTGGCGGGCTACGGCAGGGCAAGGGACTTCGGCGAGGCGAAGTAATAAATAAAAAATAATTGAGCCAAATATAGGCCATCGTCTGAATTCACAATAATAAATCTCCAAGAGGAGAAAAATTAAGATGAATAAATTAATAAAAGATTCTTTCGTCTTGTCTAATCTAAACAAAGTCAATTCGCCTGATTTGAAAAAAATTAGACAAAATTTATCTAAGGAAATATTAAAAAATAAAAAAAGGAATGGTCTTTTTTCTCAAAATGCCGGGGAAAATTTTGCCATCTTTACTGCCCTTTGCCAAGGTGAGCAAGATTTTTTCAAAACAAAAGATTTAGCAAAGATATTGAAATATCTCACTTCGTTAGAGATGAATGAGGGCGGTCCTTACTTTACTTCCCTTGAAGAAAAAAAGATTGATTTGGGGATAAATTGCCAAATTGGATATTTCTTAAACTCTTATGAAGTTAATCTTTCAAAAATAGATGAGTTGGTGGAAAATGCAATAGACTCAAATAATTATGATTCCGATTTTTATTCAAATCCCCATATTGTTATTTATCTGATTTCAAATTTCTATAATGGTTTTAAAAAAGAAAAATTAAAGAAGCAAATTTTAAAAAGAATAAAGGGCAATATTGAGAGATTAAATTTATCATTGCTATGCTTATCATTGTTTAATTTAGGTTATAGAGATAAAAAATTAAAGAATATTTGTCTATTTGATGAAAACGAAGATTCTAAGTCAGATTTTGAATCGTCTTTTTGTTTTCTGTTAAAAAATAGAATAAACAAAGAATATTCTGAAAACATAGAGGGCGAAAAATTAAAAAAAGAAAAAGAGCAGAACGAAAAAGAAGAAAAAAGAATGATAGACAAGATTCTGATATTGGCAAAAAAAAGATTTTCTTCTTTGCCAAAGGAAATGAGGGAATTATCAATGAAGCAAATAAAGCGAACAATGAATGGTAATTTTGACAAGCAAATGCCATTGATTAGTTATTATTTTAAGAAGGCGATAGGCAAAAGAGGGGAGTCAATCTCTGACGATTTCATAGCAGAAGAGGGATTGATAAATACTTTTTTTTGGACTGCCTTTATTATTTATGATGATTTTTGGGACGAAGATGAAGAAAGAAATCCTCAAATATTGCCAGTGGCGAATTTATTTGCAAGGGAGATGAATAATTTTTTTGCCAAGTTTTTTGATAACAATAAAAACGGCTTTGGCAATTTTTATTCATCATTATTTGATAAGTTGGATGCGGCCAATAATTGGGAAACGATTCATTGCCGGTCTGAAATAAGGGATGGAAAATTCATTATTCCCGATAAGTTGCCGGACTATAAAAATTATGAGAAAAAATATGAGCCGGCGGCTGCTCATATATTGGGACCAGTATTGATAATGAAAAAAATTGGTTTTTCTGAGGACAGCAGGGAAATGAGATATTTGATTGATTATTTTAGAAATTATTTAATAGCAATGCAGATGAATGATGATGCCCATGATTGGAAAGAGGATTTAAATCGTGGTCATTTAAGCACAGCGGTTGTTTTGTTAATTAAGGATTTTTTAAAAAAATATCCGAACAAAAAAGAGATTGATTTGAGGGATGATATTGAAAAACTTCAAGAAGTTTTTTGGTTTGAGACAATGCCAGTTATTTGCGAGAGGGCAATTAATTATTGCGAAAAATCAAGAAGGGCGATGTTGAAAATGGATTTCATTGAGGATTATAAGCCATTAGAAAAATTTATTAATATCCCCGAGGGAGCGATGATAGAGGCCCAAGAAAAGCAATCAGAATCAAGCGAATTCATTCAGGAGTGGAGCAGTTAGATTATTAAAAAATGGTGTATAATATAGATATATGGATAAAAGTGTGGTAAAAAAATATATTGACTCTCAAAAAAATAAAGCAGTTGAAATGCTTGATTTTGATAATGAAAAAATAAAATACTCTGATTTAATTAAACAATACAGGGAAATAAGGAATTTTAATGGAAATGAAGAAATTGTCCGATCTTATTTATTATCTAAACTTTCAAATGAATTGGGGTACAAATTGGAAAATATTGAGATAGAGAAAGAGTATAATCTTGGAAGACCAAAAACAAATAAGCCGAGAATTGACTTAATTGTTCGGGATGATGAGGGAAATGCTTTTTTATATATTGAAGTGAAAGGTCCTAATGAATTTGAGAAAAATAAAGATGAAGTAATTGAAAAACAATTATTTGGTTTGGCATCTCAAGAAAAAGGACAGGGCAAAAATATAAAATACCTTGTTCTTTATTCAATTGATGTGTTGAGTGAAAAAATAAAAGACAAAGTGGTAATTATTGATTATGAAAAATATCCATCTTTTGACAAGTGGGAAGAAGAAAGGAATTTCACTGATGAGTTGCCAAAGAGATATGGCAATGCTCAAAAAGAGCCATATAAGAAAGGAGGGAAAAAGGATTTGAGAACTGATTTTGCACATGAAGAATTAGAGGCAAAAAGAAAAAATCTTCATAATGTTTTGTGGGGTGGCGGAGGAACTGATGATAATGATATATTTTCTTCATTAGTTAATATAATTTTGGCTAAGATTCAAGATGAAAGAGAAAGAAAAAACGGCGAAAAATATCAATTTCAAATTTTTTCTTTTCAAGATGGGGGTAGTTTTGAAAGTAATGAAGAAATTTTTGAAAGAATAAACAAACTTTACAGAAGGTCATTGAAGGAAATAATGTATATGACAGACGAAAAAGAAATAAACGAAAGTTTTATAATTGACAAAAAGAAGTTTTCTTTGAACAAATTAAAATATACCATTCAAGAATTGGAGGAATATTCATTTATTGAGGGGAGGAGTAGTTTGGGTGGAAGGGATATTTTGGGTCAATTTTTTGAAGGTATTGTGAGGGACGGCTTTAAGCAAAATAAAGGTCAATTTTTTACTCATTCCAATATTATTAAGTTTATTCTTTATACCCTTCAATTAGATAAATTAGCGATAGAAAAAATAAATAAAGATAAGGAAATTCCTTATTTGATTGATCCATCGGCTGGAAGCGGGACATTTTTAATTGAATATATGAATTTCATCACTGAAAATATAAAACGGAAATATAAGGATAAGTTGGATAATAATTTTAATATTAAAGAAAGGATAAATGATTGGATGCCTGATGGGAGGGAAAATAAATGGGCAAAGGATTTTATTTATGGAATAGAGCATAATTTTAATTTAGGAACTGCCTCAAAGGTAAATATGGTTTTGCACGGTGATGGCTCTACTAATATTTTTGTCAAAGATGGTTTATTGCCATTCAATTATTATAAAAAGGAAAATGGAATAAATATTTTAAAGAATTCGAGGGATGATGAAAAATATTTTGATAAAAGCATTAATGGAAAATTTGACATTGTCATTACTAATCCGCCATTCTCAGTAGATTTAGACAAGGACACTAAAAAAACATTAAAAGATAGTTTTGTTTTTGGGGATAAGAAAAATTCGGAAAATCTTTTTGTGGAAAGGTGGTATCAATTATTAAAAGAAAATGGTCGGCTGGGAGTAGTTTTGCCCGAGAGTGTTTTTGATACCACAGAAAACAAATATATCAGATTATTTTTGTATAAATACTTTAAAATAAAAGCGGTCGTTTCTCTGCCTCAGTTAGCATTTCAGCCATATACTTCAACTAAAACAAGCTTGCTTTTTGCCCAAAAGAAAACAAAGAAAGAAATTGAAAAATGGAATGAATTATGGGCAACTTACTCAAATGATTATAATCAATTAAAAACGAGAGCAGAAAAAGAAGTAGAGCATTTTATTAAGGGAAAAGAAATGAATAAAAAATGGGCCATCTATAAGGAGACAGAAAAAAAGAGAAAAGACAATATTTTAAGATTATTAATTAATAATATTGATGAGGATGATAAAAATTTATCCCTTCAAAAATTAGTTGAAAAATATCAAGATGAGATAATCGATTTGTTGAAAATAGAAAAAGAAACGGATGTTTTTGGTTTTGTTAATGCTTGGTGGGTGTTTGGCAATGTCTCAAAAGAGTTGGATTATTCTATTTTTATGGCTGAAGTGGAGAATATTGGGTATAAGCGGACAACGAGGGGAGAAAAGACGACATCAAACGACTTATTTAGGGTGAATAAAAAAGGCGAGGTTATTATTGATGATACAAAAAAAGAAACCGCCTTAGATTTCATAAGGTCAGATGTAATTTGGGATTAGATTATGCTAAAAAGTTTTACAATACAATTTAAGGATTTGATAAATGATTATGAATTAAGAAATGATGAGAAATTTCATTCTTTTTTGTATTTCAACAATTGGAACTTGTTTGATAGTAAAAATAATTTAGTGAAATTCAAAGATGTTTTAATCTCTGATTATAAAATATTTAATTTTGAAAAAAATAAAGAATACAAAGGAATACCAACGGGACAAAGATATTTAGATGAAGATGGGGAGATTATTGATTTTCAAATCATCAATGAAAAAGATCGACCTAATAGATTAAAGTATAAAATAGATAGTAATAATATCCTGATTTCAAGTTTGAGGCTATCAAAATCGCCGGTATTAAATTTTAAAAATATAGATTTTGATAAGCATGTCTTTTCAAATGGTTTCTATATCTTTAAGGTAGGGAGAGATTGGAATAAAAAATTTATTCTCCATATTTTGAGATCAAAAAGATTAAAAAATATTTTGGATAATCATATATATAGAGGAATTGGTATTTCGTCTTATAAACAAGACGACTTACTTAAAATAAAAATCCCTCTTATTTCTAAGCAAAAACAGGATGAGATTGCGGAGAAAATAATTCCTATTGAAAACAATATCAAGAAATTAAAAAATAAAATAGAAAAACCGCAAGACATAATTAATGAAGTTTTTGCTGATGAGTTTAATTTTGACTTAGATAAGTTTGAGGAGATAAGAAAAGAAAGGTTTTTTAAGACTAATTTTGGCAACATAGGTAAAAATAATCTTTTAGCACTCAAAATTAGATATTATAAATTCAATATTAATTATTTAAAAAAAGTCAGGTGTGTTAAATTAAAAAAAATGTCAAAATTTATAAAATCTGGCAATGCAGAAAAGTATGAAGAATCTATAGAAGATGGTAATTATATTTCAGTTGAAGATTTAGGGATGGCAGGAAATGTAAGTAGTTTGAAAACAGCAAATTCATTAGAACACTTGCTGAAAATTGATGATATTTTATTTGGTCGAGTTGGTTCAAAATTAGATTCTGAAGAAATGCCTATAGGTATAGTTAAAAATAGTTTCCAAAAATTTGCGAGTGATAACATCTTAATAATTAGATTAAAGGAAAATAATATTGAAAATAATTTTGTTATGTATTTTTTAAAATCTATTTTTGCTAATTATCAGATAAGAAAAATTGTAAAAACTAAAGGCCAGCCTGTTATAAATTCTACTTCCTTGGGAAATGTAAAAATTCCTAACATTTCATTATCCCATCAAAACAAAATAGTTGATAAGATAAAATCTCGATTAGATAAACAAGAAGAGATTAAAAAAGAAATAGAGATAGAAAGAAATAAAATAGACAAAATAATTGAGTTGGTTGTGAAATGATGTAATTAAAAAAAATATTAAGACAAATATATTATGGGAAATAATAAAAGCAAAAAATTTGGTGATAAGATAATCGCATTCACTGACGGAGGAAGTCGGGGAAATCCTGGACCTGCCGCCATTGGTGTATATATCAAGGGGGCGAATGGCGAAGAAAAGAAATATTATGAATTCATTGGCGAGGCAACTAATAATGTCGCTGAATATAAGGCGATGATTTTTGCTTTAAAAAAGATAAGGCAATTAGCCGGAAGAGATGCTCTTAAGAAAATTTTTGTGGAAATAAATATGGATTCTGAATTAATTGTGCGACAATTGAATGGGGAATATAAGGTTGAGGAAAAAGAACTTCAAGGATTATTTATGGAAGTTTGGAATTTAAGATTTGATTTTCCAAATTTGAAATTTAATTATATTCCTCGTGAGGAAAATAAGATGGCTGACTTCCTTGTCAATATCTGCTTAGACGAGGAAGCAAGCAGATTATTTTAATCTATTTATAATTACTTTTAAATTTTATAATTATATAAACACAATCCCCGCCGTAGGCGGGGATTGTTTGAATAATCTTGGGGCAAGTAGATTATTTTAGGTTTTTTTAATAAGCGCATGATAATAAATCCCCCCCCGCCCGCCAGAGGCGGATGTACCACCTATGGCGGGCAATGCCCCCTTTTTTGTCTTAAATGTGATTATGTGCTATTCTGATATCAATCAGAAACAATATGTTTAACTTTTTAAAGAAAGACTCTGCGGAGGTATTTCGAAAGAAAAAATCAAAAACAATAGAAGCAATCAATAAATTAGAGACGGAAATTGAGGAAATAAGCGATTTTTCTCTTAGAGAAAAATCACTAAAATTAAAGGAGCAAATAAAAAATCCATCCGATTTGGATAATTTTTTAGTAGAAGGATTTGCCCTTATAAGAGAAGCCGCTAAAAGACAATTAGGACAAAGACATTTTGATTCTCAAATGTTTGGGGGATTAGCAATACATCAAGGAAAAATAACAGAAATGAAAACAGGTGAAGGAAAAACATTGTCTGCCACCGCCCCAGTTTATTTAAATGCCTTATTGGGGAGAGGAGTTCATATCGTAACCGTCAATGATTATTTGGCAAAAAGAGATGCAGTTTGGATGGGGCAAATTTATTATGCATTGGGATTATCAGTGAGTTGTATTGTTTCAGGCACCGCCTTTATTTACGACCCATCAATGAATCAAGATTCAGATGAAATAAGAGACAAAAAAGGATTTTTCCAAATAGAGGATTCATATTTAAGGCAGGTTGAAAGAAAAGAAGCATATCAAGCGGACATCACTTATGGAGCAAACCATGAGTTTGGATTTGATTATTTGAGAGATAATTTAGTTTATAAATTAGAGGACAAAGTCCAAAGAGGAAGATTTTTCGCAATCGTAGATGAGGTTGATAGTATTTTAATTGATGAGGCAAGAACACCGCTCATCATCACATTTCCAGAAAAAGAATCAAGTAAATATTATTCTCTTTTTTCACAAATTGCCCCTCAATTAAAAAAAGATGAGGATTATGAAGTTGATGAAAAATATCGCTCAGTGAGTATAAATGAATCAGGAATTTCAAAAGTAGAAAAAATCTTAGGAATAGATAATCTTTATAGCCAGTCAGGTTTTAGATATATTCATTATTTAGAGGAATCATTAAAGGCATTTGCGATTTTTAAGAAAGATAAGGATTATGTAGTAAAAAACAATGAAGTTTTAATTGTAGATGAATTTACAGGGAGAATCCTCGCGGGGAGAAGATATAGTGGGGGACTCCATCAAGCATTAGAGGCAAAAGAAAAAGTCCCTGTTCGCCAAGAAAATAGAATTATGGCAAGCATTACTTATCAAAATTATTTCCGTTCTTATGAGAAATTATCGGGAATGACCGGAACAGCCCTCACATCAGCTGAGGAATTTGATAAGGTTTATGGATTGGAAGCAGTTGCAATTCCAACAAATAAACCAATTATCAGAAAAGACTTGCCTGATTTGATTTATAAGACAGAAAAAGAAAA
>JBFFCO010000029.1:0-8379 GCA_041559835.1 Minisyncoccia bacterium
ACCTTTTCTCTCTCGCCAGTTTCTTTATTCAATATATATGCTATCTTGACTTCTTTTTTATCTGCAATTTCTAAGATATAATCTTCTCCTTCTTTCTTTGTAAGAAAGTTTTTACCAATCGTTTCTAAATTCTTTAACACTATGGCAACTCTAAATTTTTCTTTCATTTTTGTCTTTATTTTTAAAAAAGTAGTAAAAAAACGACGAAGGGTTTCAGTGTCCTTATAATCTACGGCATTATTATTTTGGCTACAAAAATAACATTGTTTCATATTTTTTATTTGATTAAGTTGAAATTAAAATGGCAAATCATCAGGGCTAGTTATCTCATCTTCATTTATTGTGGGAGGAGCAGTGATGTCAGAATCATTATTTGATGATGGCGATGATGATGGTGAATAACCACCACCGCCTTCTCCACCTGTCTTTGGTCCCATTTGAAAGTTCTCGGCAATAATTTCGGTTCTATAATGCTTTACTCCGGATTGATCTTCCCAATTTCTCGTCTTCAACCTTCCTTCAATAAAGACCATCTTTCCCTTATTTAGATATCTCCCAGCGATTTCGGCTAATTTGCCCCATGCGACTATATTATGAAATTCAACTTCTTGTTGTTTTTCACCTGATTGATTATTCCAAAAACGATTTGTTGCTACTCCAAAACTTGCCACACTTTGACCGGATGGGGTAGTTCTTATTTCGGGATCTCTTGTGAGATTTCCTAATACAAAGGCTTTATTATAATTCATATTATTTATTTTATAAATGACTTGTTGTTTTATATAAACTAACTTATTTTCTCAACTTCTTCTAACTTTTCCTCAAGGGCTATATCATCAACTGGCTTTTTTTCCTCATCTTCTGATTTTGTATTCTTTCTGCCATCTTTATTCTTTTTTCCTCTTCGTCTCATTATCTCAATACTATCTTCTGCTGAGTTTTCGCCTGATTTTTCCTCATCATTTTTGCTTGGCTTGATTATTAAATATCTCACGAGATTTTCTTCATATCTAATTAATTCTTTTATCTTGTCTATTTTTTCAGGCAATATTTGAAAATGGAAATATCCAAAAAAAGCATAATCTCTTTTATTTATGGAATATGCTAACTTGATTTTTTTTGGAGTGGATTCTTTGATGATTTCTGCCCCCCCCGAAGAGAATACTTCCTTTGTTTTTGACAAGAAACTTACGACCTCATCTTCGCTAAGGCGGTCGCTAATTAAATAACTAAACTCGTATAGTTTTTTATCATCTTTTTGTTCTTCCATATTCCAATATGTTAATCCATTTATTTCCCATTGTCAAATTTATTTTTTGCTGATAATTGAGATAGGTGCTAATGCAATACCCCTCCCCCGCTATAAGCGGGGGAGGTATTTTGAGGTTTGATTTATTAAATATAGTGAGCGATATAATCCCCCGCCGCAGGCGGGGGATTATATTTATATGATTTGATTTATTTATTTCTTATTGTCAAATTAAATATGAAAGGTAGGGAATCTCCATTATGTTTCCTTGTCTTATTCCCCTCTAATAGAGGGGTGGCGCCCGAAGGGCGACGGGGTGTTCTTGCTTCGCTTCTTTAGACCCCCGCCTCTGCTGGGGTGACGGGGAGAGAGTGGGCATGAGAGGACTTGAACCTCTGACCTCTTCGATGTCAACGAAACGCTCTACCACCTGAGCTACATGCCCATTTATTTATTTCTATTTTTGTAAATACTATTATTATCTTACCCCTTATCTTTTAATAATATAATAAACTACAATGCTACTATTGACAAACTATTTAAATCGTGCTATAATGTGTTTGGTTTTATTGTATGGTAAATCTTTCATGCTATACAATCTCTAGGGTTTATAGCGAGATGCTGACCCTAAAAAAATACTGCGAGAAGCAGAAGGAGATTAAAAAATGAATAAGTTTAAAACTCAAGCGTTTTTCAGAGAGTTTCCGTTTTTGACTAAAGAACAGCAGACAAATGATATCTCGTTTGTCTTGTGTCCGAATGTGGATGAAGTAGAGGAAGTTTTTGTCAGTCGCATTGACAAAGACTTTCTCAAGCGTGTCCCGCAATATAGTGGGGCCACAGGCAGCCTTGTGGGGATAGATGATGAAGAATCTATCTGTCTCTTGGACAAGAACGGTGATTTCCTCACCAGTGTTAAACAAGGTGGCGATTGCATTCACAATGAAGGTCATACAGATGACGAGCATTGGGATGGCGAAACCGTAGGAGAAGCACTTCTCCAAACCAATCCCGAAGAAGTGCATTATGCTGTTTTAATCCACACCGGTTATGAAATCCAAGATCATCATTCGGTTGGTGGATACAGTATGACGCTTTATAAACCACCGAAAGGATTTTCTTTGCCTGAATGGGTAAAAGAGCAGGAAAAACGCGCTGAGGAATTAATCAAAGCCCAAGTGGCCGAGATTGATACCGAGGCTAAATAATCGGCAGACAAGCAGTAAGATTTAAATAACCGCAGGATATGATATCCTGCGGTTTTATTTTTCATTAAAAAATCTAGAATCCCAAATTCTTGCCGAACTTGGAGTCCGCCTTGAGAGAGACATTCTCGAGGGAAAAGGCGGATTCCATTATTTTTTTTAAATCATTTTCCTCCTTATCAATAATACCCTCATCAACCTCAAAGACCAACTCATCATGAACTTGAAGAAGCATAGATATATTATTAGACAAATTATTATCAATAATAAAATCACTAATCTTAATCATCGCTGTCTTGATAATATCAGCTGATAGCCCTTGAGCGGGAAAATTTATTGCCATTCTTTCTGCCATTGCTCTAACTCTTTGATTAGACGAAGTGATGTCATCCAACCACCTCTTTCTGCCTGAGATAGTCTCCACAAACCCATTTTTTCTAGCAAAATTCAATATCTCTTCTTGCCAAACCTTTATTGCCTCAAAATTTTTAAAATATTCTTCTATAAATTTTTTTGCCTCGGAAACTGAAACCCCGGCAGTTTGAGAAAATGCCCTCACCCCCATTCCGTAAAGAATACCAAAATTAAGAGTTTTTGCATCTTGTCTCATTTTTTTTGTTACCTTATCTACCTCAACATTATTTATCTCGGAAGCCGTGATGGTATGAATGTCCTGCCCATTTCGAAATGCCTCAATCATTTTTTTATCATTTGACAAAGAGGCGGCAACACGAAGTTCAATTTGAGAATAATCCAAACTCAAAAATAATTTATTTTTACCAGAAACAAATCCTGACCGTATTCTTTTCCCCCAATCACTTCGGGCAGGTAGGTTTTGAAGGTTTGGCTCTTCGGACGATAATCTTCCCGTGGCAGTGCCAACTTGATTAAATGTAGTGTGTATTCGGCCTGTTTTAGGATCAACATTATTAGGCAATGAATCAATATATGTATTTTTCAGCTTAGACAATTCCCGAAATTTTAAAATATGCTTTATAACAGGATGGGATGATTCCATTTTTTCCAACTCACTTTCTCGGGTGGAAATTGCCCCGCCGGGTGTTTTCTTTATTCCCTTAGATGATATTTTTAGATACTCAAAAAGAATTTCTGATAATTGCTTCGGCGATGAGATATTAAATTCTTTTCCGGCTAATTTAAAAATATCCTTCTCTAATTGAATTATTTCATCAGTTATTTCTTCGCTTAACTTTTTAAAATATTCCTCATCAATGCTAATGCCGTCCTTCTCCATTCTTGAAAGAACAGAAATCAAGGGAATTTCAATATTCCCCAAAACATTTTCCAATCCCATATCTTTTATTTTAGATAATTGCCTTTGATGAATTTTGTTTATTCCATCGGGAATAAAAGAAAAAATTTCCACCCCATTTTTTTGAGAGATTTCTTCCAATGAATATTTTTTAACATCAGACCCTATTAGCCATTGAGAAATTTTGATATCATTTTTTATCCCCCCAATTTTTATATCAAAATTCAAAAGATATTTAATCAATCCTTTCAAGTCATATCCAACTTTTGATATTTCTTTATTTGATAAAATTGGCTCTAATTTTTTTAGATTATCTTTATTGGCAGAAATCAAAAATCTCTTATCTTTATTTTCCAAAAGAATGCCAATCTCTTTTTTTTCGTCATCAAAATAAATAACTAAATTTTTTTCCTCTGATATTAAATTTAATAATTCGTCAATTTTTTCTGAAATAATAAATTCCTCAATTTCTTTTTGTTGAGCAGATGATTCTTTATTGCTTTCTGAGTTAAAAAAACTATTTTCTAATTGCTTAATAAGACTATTAAATCCCCATTTTTCTAATTGAGGGAATATTTTCTCTCTTGATGGAAATTCAAATTTTAAATCTTCCAGATTTGCCTCAACATCAATATTTGTTTCTATTGTTGCTAAATATTTACTAAACATTGCTTGCTCTTTCTGACTCAAAAGTTTTTCCTTTATTTTATCTGTGATGATCTTATCTGTTTCAAAATTTGGCGATTCTATTTCTTTGTATAAATTTTCTAAATTATCAAATTTTTTTAAAATTTTGATTGCTCCTTTTTCGCCAATTCCACTCACTCCGGGAATATTGTCGGATGGATCTCCCTTTAATCCCTTGAAATCATTCATTTGAGATGGTAAAAGTTCGTACCTTTCAAATACTGCTTTTTCGTCGTAGAACATTGTTTCTTGAAGTCCTTTCTTTGGGGTATAAACAATAACTTTATCATTATCAACTAATTGAAGTGTGTCTAAGTCGCCTGTAGCAATTATTATTTTATCAGCGACATTTTTGAATTTTTTCACTAAAAAGCCAATTAAATCATCGGCCTCAAATCCCGGTTTTTCAAATTGGGGTATTCCCATTGTCTCAAATAATTCTCTTGCTGGTTCAAATTGAGCAATTAAATCGTCATGCGCTTTCTCTCTTTTCCCCTTATAATCCTCAAATTCTTGATGACGAAATGTTGGATCTGCCAAATCAAAGCAAGCGGCCATATAGTCCGGATTTAAATCTTTAATCAATTTTATTAAAATTCTAGCCGTGCCAAAAACTGCCCCAATCGGCTTGCCTTCGGGTGATGTGAATGGTGGCAGGGCATGGAAGGAGCGGTGAATTAGAGCATGAGCATCTATAATAACTAATTTTTTTATTTCATTCTTTCCCATTATTTAAATTATAGCATTATTTAATTTATCCTGAAAAAGAAATTGTTTAGAGGTTATTAAAAATGAGGCTAAAATGAAAGAATAATAGAAAAAGAAGAATATCTTATTCCCAATAAAATTGGAAAAGGGATAATTAATTGGTATAATTAATTTATAAAGATAATAGAATTTAAACATCCCAGTCATGTTGAATGTAAAAAATTATTTCATAATTTTAACGTTCTTTCGTGGCGGAACGAAATAAGTTATTTCATAATTTAAATGTTCCAGCCACGTTGAAATTGCGAAGCAATTTTTTACGTGGCGAGGCGAACCCGCCTTCGTTAAAACTTCGGCGAGGCGAAGCAAAAATATGTTGAAACAAATTAAAAAAAATAATATTACATGGATTGATATTGAAAATCCACAAAAAGAGGACTTAGATTTTTTGGAGAAAAAATTTAAAATACACCCAGTCATTCTTAACGAATTAGTCTCGCCATCCAGTCGCACAAAAGTAGATTCTTATAAGGATTATATATTTGCCGTATATCATCTACCAATTTATTCACCAAAAGAAAAATCATCAATGGCGAAAGAGATGGATTTTATAATATTAAAAAACACCCTCATCACAGCAAGGTATTCAAAAATTGAACCACTTAATCAATTATTTGAGGAATTAGAAAATGATAATGTTGATGATAAAGAGAATAAAGCATATTCATCAGTAGAGCACTTGCTTTATGACATTATTCAAAATAATTTAAATTTCTCATTGAGACAACTTCATCATATTGGCGATAAAATTGATTATATAGGCTCTTCTATTTTTAAATCAAAAGAAAAGAAAATGATAAGAGAAATTTCTTATGTAAAAAGGGATGTTCTAAACCAGCGACTTATTGTGAGGCCTCAAAAAACGATACTCGAATCATTAGTTAAAAAAGGAACAGATTTTTTGGGCGAAAAAAGTGCAGTTTATTTCAATGACTTGTTGGGCGACCATTCTAAAATTTGGGATACATTGGATAATTTCAAAGAAGCAATTGAATCATTGGAGGAAACAAATAATACACTTTTTGAAAGTCGCACAAATGAGGTAATGAAACTCCTCACGGTGATGGCATTTTTTGCTCTTCCTTTATCGTTGTTTACTAGTTTATTTAGTATGAAGACTATATATACTCCATTTGTAGATAATCAAAGTGGATTTTGGATTATTATTGCAATAATGGTTCTTATATCGGTGTTTCTTTACATTTTCTTTAAGATAAAGAAATGGCTCTAATTATAAAATGAATTTTGATATATTAGCAAAAATTATTTTTCTATTTATATTAGCAGTTTTGCCAAGTTTGATTTGGCTATCTTTTTTTCTACGAAAAGATCCTCGCCCAGAGCCAAGGAGATATTTGCTCCTCACTTTTGTTTTGGGCGGGCTGATGGTTATTCCGGGAGTTTTCGCTGAAAATAATTGGCTCGTTTCTTTTGTCCAAAACAATGCCAATATTTTTGTTGGCTCTATTCTTTTTGTTGTGCTATATGCTTTTTTGGAAGAAATTTTGAAATTTTTTGCGGGATTATTAGGGAGTATTAAAAACAAATATTTTTTGGATGAGAAATCTGACCCGATGGTCTATATGATTGTTGCTGGGCTTGGTTTTGCTACAGCGGAAAATATTAGGATTTTATTTTTAATGGTTTCAAGAGATGGTTCAATTGGTGGTTTGTTGGATTCTGGGCTTACCCAAATGCTTCTTTTTTCATTAGTGATTACTGCCTTGATAAGATTTGTTTCTACGATATTACTTCATGCTCTTAGCTCAAGTATTATTGGTTATTTTTGGGCGATGTTAAGATTGTCCAAAAATAAAATAAAG
Organism: Minisyncoccia bacterium; assembly: GCA_041559835.1. Classification (GTDB taxonomy): domain Bacteria; phylum Patescibacteriota; class Minisyncoccia; order UBA6257; family JAAZHW01; genus JBFEPE01. The sequence continues at coordinate 7,006 of JBFFCO010000029.1, forward strand.
ATGGGCTTGATTGCTCTCCCAACTGGATTCATTTTAGCAACCATTCTTCATTCTCTTTTTAATTATTTAGCAATGAATGCTCTCAATGATTTGATTTATGTAATTTTTCTAACAATTCTTTTAATAATCTCGTCATTGATTGTAAAAAAGATGTTTTTCTATCTTACCAAGTTTACAGAAAAGGAGTTTTGATTTTAGCACTATTTCAAAAATCCCATCCACTACAAACAGAAAAGAAATGGGTAAAATTCTTTATTGCATTGCCCATGTTTAATTATGGCCATCGCATCATTGGATTCAGAATTATGTTTTTTGAAGCAAAATATATTAACTTTTTTATTTTGATATAATATATTTTAGATAGATATCATCAAACAATTAATTAATCAGCCAAAGCATACTTTCTATTATCCAATCTTTTAAATAATCTCTTGTCTTGGAGGTTAATAAGAATTGTTGCATCTTTCACATTTCTTTGCTTTTGAACAATATCTACTAACTGCTCAAAAGTTTTACTTCCCTTATTTAATGCCTTCGCCAATAACTCCTTAACCGTTCCCTCTTCAAATCCCCAATTCTTTAAGGCATAAACACCTCTTCCTACCAAAACAAACTCCGGCATTTTAATTAACTCATTATGAGTGGTGGATGCTTGCGCTTTTTTATTATCCTCAAAATTAACCTCGTTTATTGCATCGGCAATTTTAGAAAAGTGCATTGGCTTTCCGCTTTTTTCCAAAACCAAATATGCCTTATCGCCAACATTTGTTGGGGATATCTTAGACCAATTACTCAAACCAAATTCATAAAATGGATTAAAAGCAAAATCTTTTGAAACATCTAAATAAGAAGTAACTGCTTGCTCATTTTTTATTGAAAGAGTTTTCATTATTTTTCTCAATAATTCTTGATACTCATCCAACTTAAGAGGCCTCTTTGCCTTCTTTAATTCCTTATGACACATCTTGTGAACAGAGTCCATCTTTCTTACCGAGTCCTTATCGCTATACCATGCAGAATGTCTATTTGGCTTCTCAAAAAGATAATTGAAATATGGTGCTAAAGACAAAACAAAAACAAGATGGCTTTTAACTGTCTCTTTGTCAGCATCCTTTTTCAAGGACTGAATAGGATCATCAACAAATGAATGGGTTGCCTCTTCTAAAAGCAATGACTCTCTTCTTAAGCCACCCAAAACTTCTATTTGACCCTTCAATTTATTTACAAGATCATTTAGATCTTTGATATTTTTTCTTAAAACATCTAATGCTCCCGCCTCAATTTGTCTTATTCTTTCTCGAGTAACTCCATTTTGACGACCGATAGCCTCCAATGTGAGGGGCTTGTCGCCCGTCAATCCAAATCTTTTCTCAA
>JBFFCO010000030.1:0-8154 GCA_041559835.1 Minisyncoccia bacterium
CTATCTGAAAAAGTCAAAATATTCGTTCTTGTGATATATTCAAATATACTAAAATCATCTCCTCCACCAGTCCAATTTACAAAAATTGATATTTTTTGTGTTGATGGATCTTCCGCTCCTCCTGAATCTGTTATATTGCCCGCCTCATCTCTGTTGACATTTTCTATATAAAAATAATATCCATAATCTAAACCATCTATCGTCGTAGTTGCCCCATCTAATTGAAGTTGCCAACTTCCCGATGATAGCACCGTGCTATATTCTACCCCCTCTCCTTTTGAGCCGGGACAACTACCGCTGGGCGGACAATAAATGCTCTGCCAAGAACCTTGACCTATTGCTTTAACTGCCTCAATAAGTTCCTGGGCTAATCCATTTGCCACTGTTATCTGCTTTGTTTTTTTGCTTGTTATTAATCCTGTGCCAATTGTTGCGGCAATTCCACCTATAATTATACCAGCGACAGCAATAGCAATTAGAATTTCTGTGAGTATCTGCCCTGATTTTTTTTTATTTTTATTTATTATTTTTATCATGTGTCTATTTAAATAAATTTTTGTATATTACCCCTTCCCTGTCATTCTTTCTTTTCCCTGTCATTCCCGCGAAGGCGGGAATCTCTGCTTATTTATCATCACCCACTTATCATCTTTTAGACCCCCGCCTTCGCGGGGGCGACAAAGGGGATTTTCCTCAAATATTATCCATTATTATACCCTCTTTTGATGAAATAATAAAATCCAGCCGCCACAAAAAATAATTATCAAGGACGCCTCTTCCAATCCTCAATAATTATTTTCTTGCCTCTTTGTCTTATGACAATCTTTTGCCTTTCTTTCCACCCTAAATTCTTGACTACCTCAATGGGCAGGGTTATGACATAACTCCTACTACTCTTAAATATTTTTCTAATATTTCTATCTTTTAAATTTCTTCTTGGCATAATAATTGAATAATTAATTATATATTTAATTATAGAATTAATTATATATTTAATTCTATAATTCTATTATATATTTCTTTCCGAAATAATAAACCCACCCTCCTTTCTTTTATTTACCGTCAATCATCTTTTTTATAATTTCTATTCCGGTCCCTATTTGATGAGAGTCATCTTTGGATAGATACCCAGAAACATTAGGATCATATATTGCTTTGGACACTTGAATTAATAAGGCATCCTTTATATCCTCTGCCCCCGAACTAGAATTTATAAATGCCTGAAAAGATGCTAATGCGTTAGATCTAAATTTATTAAGAGTGTAGAGATGATTGTGGGCATTCAAATTCTTAATAGTATGGCTAACAAATATTGCGCCACCGGACAATATAAAAATTTTCATTAAAGCAATGCTTACTGAAACAGAAGTAGATTTGTGTTAATAAAATATTTTGCATAAATTATTATCAATACTATTCCCAGCACAACCTCGCCAATAAGAGATATAATAAATGCTATCCGCCAATTCTTAATTTTTGGTCTGTGTTCTTTTTCTGCCTGATCTTCAAATATTTTTGAATATTTTTGAACAACATCTTTGGCACTAAATTTTTTAACATCTTCTATAATTCTTTTCGATTCATCTTTTGTTTCTTTTAATAGATTATCTATCTTTTCTTTTGCCTTTATTGATTGTTTGGAGAAGTTGGTTAATAACCCCTCATAATCCTTCATTAAATGATGTATCCCTTCATTCTTTTCATTAAATTTTTTTTCTATTTCGCTAATTTTTTTATTTTTTTCTTCTAGGTCCCCCGATTTAATTGACAAATAGGAATGCCAAGAATGAAAATTATTTAAAAAAGAGTTCCAATGATTATCCATCTGTCTTACTAAATCATCCCTACCAGTCGCTGGATTATTCATACTTTCAGGATCAAAGATTTTAATCTTATCAGTAATACTAATGAAATTTCTTAATATATTTTCCAGCTCTTGATATTTGCTATCTGGTAAAAATTTACTATTTAAATCTATAAAAAATTTCAAAAAATTATAAAATTCCTTTATCTTTGGGTTTAAACTTTCAAAATTAAATGGGCCCAACTTATCTCTTCTCAATTCTTCTATGTCTAGATTTTTTAATTTAGTTTTTAATTCCTCGTCTATGTTATACATAAAAAAATTAATAGTTTTTGCTTGGCGACTTATAATTATTTATTTTTTATAAATTATCTTAATTCTATCAAATAATATGTTTAATTGCCTCTATATTATCACATTTAATTATATTCCTCAAATTTTAATTCCCGTGAAGGCGGGAATATCTCGCCCTTCGCGACCTGCTTTCAGCAGGCGAGAAAATTTGACATCGGTAAAAATATGTGCTTATATATAGAGATGCAGCATTAAAAATTTAAAATAGCGAAAATATGGAGGATTTAAGATGAGTGAGGAAAGCAAGAAAAAAGAATTGCTTGATTGGATTGAGGAATCAGAAAAAAAACCTGAGATTGTAATAAATTTCGGGCATTACAATCCTGACATCCATGAAGATCAAAAGAAAATCTCAAAAATCAACAAGGCGATAAGCAAGACTGAAAAGATGAGCGACAAATTGAGGTTAACAAAATCATTGATCAATGCATGGGAAGAAAAAGAAGAAAGAGAAAAAGGAATTGAGTTGTTTGGTCCTGCATGGGAAAAATTCGGAGGAAAGAAATTGAATTTTGTATGGGAGTATTGTGGGGACTCAAAAAGATTAGAAGGGTTCAGGGGGTATTATTATATTGATGAAGAAAGAAGTGGAATGTTTGTTGAAATTTTATACAACAACCATGAAAAAATGAAGGAAATAATCGCTGATATTTTAGGCGGTGGTTACAAGTGCGAAACTCATTTTATAAGCCCCTTCTTCTATAATGTATACACCCTTAAAGATTAACTCCAAAAGAGGGAGCGATGTGCTTATGCCATTGTTCCCTCTAATTTTTTTATTTTGATATTTATTATGACCCCGCCCTCGTCCGCCTCTGGCGGGGAATTAGATTCCCCGCCAAAGGCGGGCAGGCCGCCGGAGTATTATCCGCCTATGGCGGACAGGAATGACACATTAAAGAGCAGGAATGACAAGAGGGAGGCAACCCGCCTTCGTCAAGACTTCGGCGAGGCGAAGGAAAAAATCCCCACCGCCCGTGAGGGCGGTGGGGATGGGGTTATTCGTCAAGAATGGCTTTAATAAACATTTTTGTAAATTAAAAGGCACCGGCAAATACTCTGCTGGCGCCTTTGTTTGGGTCGCTGAGAAGGATATCATGGATGTCATTAAAGCCATGGATGCCATGTATAAAGCGGTTCTGTTTTTCCCAGCAAACTCCATGGTGTATCATGCTTATACACCTTAATTTCTCCAACTGATGCTTTTGGGAATTTTTCCTCATAAAGACCCCTAACACATTCTACCGCCTCTTCAGGGGTGTTGCGATTAATTGCCGGATAAATACGACTTGTCGAATCTTCTTGTGCCGATTCTTTTGATGTTAGATAAACAAGGTATAGCATTATTCTCCTCCTATAATCCTTATATTTTGATTTAATTTTTTTAACGAAAATCTTTCGATTCTCTGACCCCAGTATATCACACTTTTATCTGTTTGTCAATAGCGGTTGTTGTTGAAACACCCCGCCCAGCCCCTGACTTGCAGGGGCTGTGGCACCCCTCTATAGAGGGTGGCACATCCGCCTCTAGCGGGGAATTTTATAAGGCATTAGACATCATCATCTCTGACGGTCTCAATCTTGCGGAAGCCGGTTCCGGCGGGGATAAGTCGTCCAATTATAACATTCTCCTTCATTCCTCTTAGATTATCCAACTTCCCTTCGGTGGCAGCCGTAACCATCACCCTTGTTGTTTCTTGGAAAGAAGCAGCTGATAAGAAACTATCACTTGCCAAAGCAGACCTTGTAATACCCAAAAGCAAAACATTTGCTTTAGCGATTTGCTTCCCTTCCTTCTTTAATATCCTATTCTCCTCAATAAGTTTAGACCTTGAAATAACATCTCCGGGCAAAAATTGACTATCACCCGACTCCTTTATCTTAACCTTTGAGAACATCTGACGAAGAATTATTTCCAAATGCTTATTATTTATATTAACACCTTCGGAAACATATATCTTCTGTATCTCATCCATTATATATTTCTCTACCCTTTCTCGCCCAGCAAACTTCATCAACTCTTTCAAATCTATTGACCCTTCAGTTATTGGGTCTCCGGCAAGCACCTTATCCCCTTTCTTAACCAATAAATCATAATTAGTTGCCAATGAATAAGTGATGAGATTGATATCTTTCTTTTTGCTCTTGGTGGTTTTCTTTTTGTCGGTTTTCTTATCAGAATCTGATTTGCCTTCTTTTTTATCGGGCTTTATGCTCACAACAATTTCTTTGTCTGATTCCTCAATGCCAACCACTTCCCCATCTACCCCTGAAATAGTCGCTTTATACTTTGGCGAAGTTACTTCAAATAATTCCTCAATTCTTGGCAAACCATGTGTGATGTCTTTTCCTGCAACACCACCACTATGGAATGTTCTAAGTGTGAGCTGGGTTCCCGGCTCTCCTATTGATTGGGCAGCAATAACACCTACTGGCACACCAACTTCAACTGGCTTATTATATGCCAAATCAAGTCCGTAACATTTTCCACAAATACCCCAAATGCTCTTACAAGAAATCGGCGACCTCACCTTAATACTCTTTATTTCTTTTGTGGCATCAATTAACTCCGCTGCTTTTCTATTGATTATCTCATTCTCTTCAACAATAACCTTCCTGCCTATCTTTATTTGCTCTAATGACACTCTTGAAAATAGTCTTTCTGAAAAATTGTCATATTCATTATTTTCCAATCTTTCGACTAAAACTCCATCTTTTGTTCGACAATTTTCTTCAACGATAACAATATCCTGAGAGGAATCAACTAATCGTCTTGTGAGATAACCAGCATTTGCCGTCTTCAAAGCGGTGTCTGATGTTCCCTTCCTTGCTCCGTGGCTAGCAATAAAGTATTCCAAAACATCAAATCCTTCTTTGTAGCACGACTTAATAGGCATCTCAATTATTTCTCCCTTTGGATTTTGAACAAATCCCTTCATTCCCATCATTTGCATTATCTGATTCCAAGAACCTCTTGCACCTGAATTAATAATATTAGAAACAGGACCAAATGGATCAACACTTGTCTTTAAGTTAGAAGTAATTTCTGCTTGTGATTTTTGCCACTCTTGAATAACATGAGATTTCTTCTCCTCAGAAGACAATAATCCTTCTTGATATTGCCCCTCAACATCATCAACTCTTTCTTGTGATTTACTTAATGACTCACTTTTAATTTTCGGCACGATTAAATCACCTGCACCAAGTGTTGTGCCTGATATCATTGAATATCTAAAGCCCAATGATTTGATTAAGTCAATAACACTCACCGCCTCATCAATGCTCTCTGTTTGGCTACCAATAAAATCCGTGAGTTTTTGAAGAAACTTTTTATTTGCTGTTTCATTAAAGTATGGGAATTTATTAGGCAAGATATTATTCATCATCAACCTGCCTAATGATGTTTCAATTATTGACCTTTCCTTATCTTTAACAATGGTTATTTCTCCAAATTCCATTTTTGCTATTGAATCTTTTGTATTTGGAATCCTTATTTTTTCCTTCAAGCCAATATGGCCAAATTCATAAGCATAAATTGCCTCATCAAAGTTGGAAAATGATTTTATATTCTCTTTTTCGCTTTCTGATGATTCAATACTGGTCAAATAAAAGCACCCCAAAACGATATCTTGGTTTGGATTAACAACAGGGTCTCCGGATGATGGTTTTAGGAAATTATGAGATGCGAGCATTTTCTCTCTTGCTTCTTTTTGTGCCTCGTCGGACAATGGAAGATGGACTGCCATTTGGTCTCCATCAAAGTCTGCATTGAATGCCGGACATACCATTGGAGGAATCCTCACAACTAAGTCTTCTATAAGAATTGGTTCAAATGCCTGAATACCCAATCTGTGAAGGGTTGGGGCTCTGTTAAGAAGGACTAATTTACCCTTAATCACTTCTTCCAATGATTCCCAAACTTCATCAGGGGCGGCATCTATCATCTTATTAGCCCCCCTTATGTTATGGGCCAACTCTTTGTTATATATTAAATCATTTACGACAAATGGTCGGAAAAGTTCTAATGCCATTTTTTTAGGTAATCCGCATTGATAATGAGGTAAATTTGGACCGACAACGATAACACTTCTTCCTGAATAATCAACTCTTTTACCTAAAAGATTTTGCCTAAATCTTCCTTGCTTTCCCTTCAGGTTGTCTGCTAATGATTTGAGTGGTCTCTTTTGAGAAGTCATCTGAATTTGTGTCTCTCTGATGGTATTATCAATCAAAGCATCAACTGCTTCTTGGAGCATTCTTTTTTCATTTCTCACAATCACCTCAGGTGCCTTTAATTCCAAAAGTTTCTTTAATCGGTTATTTCTATTGATAACTCTTCGGTATAGGTCGTTGAGGTCGGATGTTGCGAATCGTCCGCCATCAAGAGAAACCATCGGACGGAGATCTGGTGGCAAAACGGGAATAATTTTTAGAAACAACCATTCGGGTCGCAACTTGTTTTTAATAAACGAGCGAACTAATTTCAATTGGAAAATTAATTTTCTTTTTTCTACAACACTTTTCTTTTCTTCTATACTTTTTTCTAATGTCTTTCTCACTTTCTCTAAATCTATTTTTTCTAAAAGAGAAACAATCGCCTCGCTACCGATACCGGCTTCAAATATTTGACCGAATTCTCTTGATAATTTGAAATATTTTGCTTCTGATATTACTTTCAGAGGAGCGATATCCATTATTTCCTCTTTCTTTTGCTTGTATAATTCCTCTACTACCCCCTTTTTAACATCCTTACTTTTTTGCTTTGCTTTAAATTCTTTATCTAAATTTTCTAATAAAATTTTCTTCTCTGACTCATCTACTTTTGTGATGATATATGCTGAATAATAAATTACTCTTTCTAATTTTTGGGAAGGGACACCTAAAAATAGGCCTACTCTTGATGGGATGCTTCTCAAGAACCAAATATGGGCAACTGGTGTTGCTAATTCAATATGACCCATTCTTTCCCTCCTCACACTTGCCTTTGTTACTTCTACATTACATTTATCACAAACTATTCCCTTATATCTAATTCGTCTGTATTTTCCGCAATAGCATTCATAGTCCTTGCTTGGACCAAAAATCCGCTCGGAAAATAGACCATCTTTTTCTGGTCTTTGAGTTCTATAATTTATTGTTTCCGGCTTTAGCACTTCTCCATAACTCCATGAGAGCATGTCTTCTGGAGAAGCGACTTTTAATTTTATTGCCTTAAAGTTTTCTGATATCATATTTTTTTGTACTCCCTCCCCCCCGCCCTTCGGGCGGGGGGAGAAAATATCTTCAAATAAACGACTTATAATTATTATTGACAAAATAATTTATTTATTATAATCTAATTTCAGGAGGTTTCAATATGGGACAATTAAATGATGAGCACATTATTCTTTTCAATGAAGGTACTCTGTTAGTTGATATGATTTCTTATGCAGCGACTTTTTCAAATTTAACTGGAGGAAAAATTTGTTTTTTAGCAGAGGTCCAAAAAGGTAGCCCGATTTTAGCAGAAATACTTATTGCAGAGACTGATCTTCAAAATATTCTTCATATTTCATATGAAAAATTATTGAGTTTAGAAAAAATGGGAGTACACCCTGATTACAGGGCGAAAAACAAGAAACACCAAATAAAATTATTAGCCAAAATCAACAAATAATAAGCCAATTTATCACGAGGGCAATCTGCGAGCAAATAAGCAAGCGGATTGTCCTCCTTTTTTTATTTCACACATCAACCCACTCCTAAAATCCTGAAATCTGATTTTTAATTTTTAATGCAGTCCTTTCTTTCTTTTCTTACCCCATTCCCCTCTAATAGAGGGGTGGCTCGCCTCTTGGCGAGACGGGGTGTTCTCTCCCAAAAAAATCTAAAATTTCTCTATTTCGTTCGTAAATAGACAAATTATATCCATTCCCGCCAAGAAAGAAATTGCTTTGCAATTTATTTCTTGTCTCCGCGATGATTAATTCAAGAACTCGTTTTGCCTCTATTTGAAA
>JBFFCO010000031.1:0-8047 GCA_041559835.1 Minisyncoccia bacterium
GGCAGGAAACAATATTCAAAAGAGTGGTTTCTATTTCGTCAATAAATTCGGCTGAAATAAAAATACAAGCAATTGTTTCATGGAATTTTAGAGGAGGAGATTTTGATATTGTGGTGGAAGACCACCTCTTTAATTGGTATTAATGATTAAATTATCTATTTTGAAGAGTCAAAATAGATAATTTTTAGGTTTGTCATGAAAATACTGCCACTAAATTTCTTTGCTTCGGCAAAGGAATTTTTTTAAAAAAATCAAATTGAATAGTTTTTGGTTGCAAAATCATATTGCTCAATGAAAATATTCTTCACTGGACCCACCGAATTTAACTCATAAAAAGCAATCATTACCTTACGATAATCATCCTCATCAACGCTTCTATAAGATAGAGGCATCAGCCCATAGGAAACAAGTAATGCATTTGCTAATAACCGAGATGTTCTCTTATTGCCATCTTCAAACGGCTGAATATATGCAATACCCAAAAGAGCCAAAAGAGACTTATCATAAGGAGACTTCATTTTATTGACCTCGTCAATCAAAACATCAACCGCCTCAGTAATTTGATAAACATTATCAAGTGGCTTATAAATTGAGCCGACAATACCAACAGGATGATTTCTGAATCCATTATTTATATCCAAATCTTTTACCAAAATAGAATGAATATCCTCTAAATTTTTTCTGCTAATCTTTTTAAATTGATTCTTATTTTCAAAAATATAATTCAAAACATTCTTATGATTCAAAATCATTTGAGCATCTTCCTTTGTTTTGCCAATTGCCATCTTTTTTTCCTTAATTAATTTTTCCGTTTCTAATAATGTATATGTATTCCCCTCAATCTTTGATGATTTCCAAGAAAGCTCAATAGTCAATCTTTCAAATTCTTTTTTCCTAATAGTTTCCGGCAAGTCCCTTGTCTTATCTTTATATTCTTGAGTTGCATTTTCTAAAAAATCTAATTCCTTTTCCGAAAAAATATTTAATGGAAATGATGGAAATAATTCAAAATTATATCCCTTAAGCCCATAGCGATTATCCGGTTCAATTTCACAGTATTTTTGATAATCAATATCAGAAAAAATCCTACCCAAACTACTAATGGAATAAGAAGTTGAGCGACCCAATCCAATTTTTTTTAATAATTTTTTATTAAGCAATGCTGATATCACCCTCTTGATTGTAACCAAAGAAACATCACCGCCTGATTTTATGATATTAGAATGAATTTGGGAGGAAGATAGAGAATCTCTTGTTTTTATGAGGATTGATAGAATATCCCTACTTCTTTGGCTTAAATTAGTCATAATCGTATCATTTAGATACTATAATCGTATCATATTGATACGAAAAGACAAATTTATATCAAAAGACTTGTGGAAAATAATATCACAAATTTTCAGCTAATAGATTGAATATTCCATAAGCTCGCATTAGCGATTGATTTGACCTCGTAAGCCATTCTCTTGCATATTCTAAATCCTCCGGTCTAGACATCTTTTCCAACCTCAACTGACTACTTATTATCAACTGATAAGATGAATCAATCTCATCACTTGCCTCATCCAATAAAGAAAAAACCTCATCATATTTCTCTCCAGAAAAATCCTTATCTATCATCTCTTGATTTAAAAATTCCCATCTCTCTTGAGCCGTTTTTTGTGCCTTTAACCCCTCTAATGCAACAACCATTCCTATCAATCTTCGCACTGATAATCCCTCTATACTATTACGATGTTCCTGAATTTCAGTCGCCAATAATTTCAACTCACCCACAGAATAAGAAACATTTACTTCTAAAATAAAATCTTGATACCAATCATTGTCTTTCGAAATCAGCCATTCTAATTGCGAGTAAATTTTTTCACTTAAATTAATATTTCTTATCATCTCTAATAATCCCAAATTTTCCCGAAGAGAAATATCAATTATTGTAAATAAAGCATTCTGACGAAGGGCTACTTCATTTTCAACATTTTGCAAATCACCCTCCAATAATTTCATTGATTCTAATTTTTTTAAATCCTCCTTTAATCTTTCTGTTTGAATTTGAATAAAATCACCCTCTTCGGCCAAAACAAAAACAGAGGGCGATAAAATTATCGCCATCACAAGCAAAAAATTAATACTTCTTTTGATTAAACTATTCATATTATATTAAAACTATATCGTTAATTTATTTATTATCTCATCTAATTCCTCATCTCCGCCATCCAATGCCGGCAAAGAGCCGCCAATTTGATTCAATCTCAATGCTTCGTTTATTATCTCTCTTCTCAAATCATCGCCACTCACTTTTTTTTCTAAAACAACTCCTCCATTGTCTGCTCTTACTACCTTTTGTTCATTGCTTGCTTTATCATCTGCACTCACTTGAAATATACTTTCCAAATAAGGAGAGATATCAGTGAGATACCAACTATTTTCTATATCTGCTAATTCCTGCTTTATTATTGGTTGCTTGCTGATATTATCTTTCGTTGGGGATAATGAAAAATTCCAACCGACAACAATCATTATTGCGATTGCTGAAAAAGCAAGAGCTGTTTTGGCGAAAAAGAAACCAAAATTCAACCCATATTTTTCTTTTTGGATTTCTTCTTGTCTTGTCATTGAGGCAAATTCTAATATATCCATCCTTCCTCTTTCCTTAAATTCATTGGAAGGATGAATCGCCTCTAATCCCTTTATTCTATTTTTTATTTCGCTCTTGTTCATATTTTACTGACTATCTTATTATTTTAAATTTATTTTTTTCTTGTTATTGCTAATTCTTTCTTGTCATTCTCGCTCTCTTTCTTGTCATGCCTGCGAAGGCAGGCATCTTATGTTTTTCAGACCCTCCGTCCATGGCGACATAAAAGTAATTTCTGCCTTAAAAAATCTAATCAAATAATTCTTTGTCTAAAATTTTTCTTAACTTATTAATTGCTCTGTGTTGCAATATTCTTAGAGCAGATGAGTTCTTATTCATAATACTCGCAATCTCTTTATATGAAAGATCATCTATAAACCTAAGGACAATTACATCTCTTTGGTCGTCGGTTAGATAATTAATCGCTGATAATATTCTTTCACCTGATTGGTCCAATAATATCTTATCATCTAATGTCGCCCGGTCATCACCCACTGACAAATTCTCCTCTAATTCTGATGATGATTTTTTTGTGCGATAAAAATCAATAACTGAATTTCGGGCTATTCTATAAAGCCATGCTGAAAATGGAACTTTCTTATCCTCAAACTTTGGAATGGACTCCCATGCCTTCATAAATACTCTTTGAGACAAGTCTTCGGCATCTGCCCTATTACTCACCTTAATTAGTATAAATCTATAAATCTTTGGCAAATATGAGTCATAGATAAAACCAAATGCCTCTGTTTCGCCATTTTTAGCCCTTTTTATCCACCCTTTTATTTCATTTTTATTGTTTTTTTTATCACTCATAATATATAACGAAAAAAAGTCAATATTGTTATGGGATTTGGGGCTCGCAAATACTCTATCATGCCCCAATTATGCCATACCATTATATCTTTTGATTATACACAAATCACCCTATTTATGAAGTATCCCAACCTCCCACCCGCCTGAGGCGGATGTGTACCTCTGGCGGACGGGAATGACAAGAATAAAACAGGCATGACAAAAGAGTGAGTGGATAATGACCCTCTGCCTCTTTCAATAAATTATATTTTCGTGATAGAATGTGGGATATAAAATGATAAAGAGAATAAAAAATAAAATTAAAATATGGTTGGAAAAAGCAGGAGAAAAAACAAAAATTGATTTTCTCTATTGGGGGAAGAGCGGTTTTTGGCTTAATTTAAGGCAGGTCATATCATCAACATCAGGGCTTATCTTATCAATCGCCTTCGCCAATTTAATTCCAAAAGAAGTATTTGGGTCATATAGATATGTAATATCAATGGCTGGGATTCTTCTCATCTTCTCATTGAGCGGAGCAAACACCGCCTTTCTTCAGGCAGTATCAAGGGGCAAAGAAGGAGACTTTAAAAATATTGTAAAAAATAGGATTAAGTGGTCTATATTTGGCTCAATAATATCACTCTTTATCGCTGGCTACTATTATTTTTTTGAAATAAATACCACCTTATCAATATCATTTTTAGGATTATCAGTAATTCTTCCATTTTTAGATTCATTTGGAGTTTATTCGCCTCTTTTCTTAGGAAGAAAAAATTTTAAATTATTATCTTTATTTAATATTTTTGAGATATTAATAAGTTTTTTTGCTCTTTTGCTCACAGCCATATTTTTAAAAAATGCAATTGCCCTTGTTTTTGTATTTCTATTATCCCATTCAATAATAAAATATTTATTATATAGAAAAGCAATAAAAAAATACCCTCCAAATAATGAGAAGAGTGATGGAGTATTGAAATTCAGCAAGCATCTCACAGCAATTCAAATAATAAATGAGATAGCCAGGCAAATAGGCAAGATACTGGCCTTTAATTTTGTTGGCCCAATAGGATTGGCTTTATATTCATTTGTTGTCTTGCCAACGGAAAACATTAAAAGTTTATTGGGATTTATTACTCAATCTCTTTTTCCTAAGTTTGCTCAACAATCATTTGAGAAAATAAAGAATAATTTTTTTAGAAAATTTATAATACTTCTTATTCCAACAATTGCCATAATGACTGGATATATCTTATTGGCACCATTTATTTATAAAATATTTTTTCCTCAATATTTAGAGGCAATTCCGCTATCTATAATCTACTCAATTTCATTATTAAATATTGTCCCCATGATTGTAAGGCCCGCATTTCAGTCTCATAAGAAAATAAGGGAGTTGTATCGGCTAGACATTATAAGTTCTTTTATTAAAATAACTCTTTCATTTATAGGGGCCTATTTCTTTGGACTTATTGGATTAGTTGTCGCCCATGTATTAGGGCGACTTATTATGTCAGTCATCTCATGGATAGTTTTCGCAAGAACCAAGATTGATGCTTAATCATTATACCAGCGATATATTTTTCTTACTTGCTTATCAATTGAGAAATTATTTTTAACAATATTATATCCAAATTGGCCAAACTCTTGGGCTTTTTTATCATTTTTAAAAATATTATCGCCGAAGGTGGGGGTGGGGATATATTAGGTTTATTATATTGCCTAACCACTTGCCTTAAATGATATTGTGAATATAATTAGAATAAAAAGAAAGTCCGCTAAAAAATAAAGATATCTTTTCAAAATCATGAGTATTATAAATGCCATCAAAAAAATATCATTTTTAAAACCAATTACTACTTTGGCAATAAGGACTAAGCGACTTATTTTACTGAATAGAGGAATAATATTGAAGAATATCCCAGGAATGACAGAAAATTTAAGTTTTATTGGGATTGTGAAATATTTTATCAAAGAATCAAAAGAATCTACCAACATACTTTATCCTTTACTTTCAGGATTTGAATCTCTTTTCAAAGAAATTTTTGATGATAATGTTTATCTTAAATATTTTACATTGGAGAAAGACAATATTGTAATAGATGCTGGTGCAAACATAGGTGTTTTCTCTCTTTTAGCAGCTTCTTTAATTAAAAATACCGGGGAAATTATTTGCATAGAGCCAGATCCTCAAAATATAAGATTCATCAAATTAAACAGAGAAATAAATAAAAAAGACAATATTAAAATAATAGAAAAGGCCACATGGAGTGAAAAAACATTATTAGAATTCAATATCAGTAAATTAAATCCAACTGCATCAAGTGTATATGCTGATTCAAATGATCGTCTTAAGTCTAAAAAAATAAAAGTAGAAACAGAGACTATAGACAATATAGCCATGCCTTATATGGATAATGAAAAAAATATTTTCTTAAAAATGGATATTGAGGGAGCAGAGGTTGAGGTCATTAAATCAATGAAAAGAATTTTGGCATATAAAAAAATAAAGGGAGTTATTGCCGCCTATCATAAAATCAAAGACGATAAGACAAAAAAAGAGATGCCTTCTTTTAAGGCAATAAATCCAATTCTAAAAGAAAGTGGATTTAAGACAATTGTTGAGAATGGGATTATTTATTTTTGGAGATAAAATTCTTAATCAATTTTTTAATTTGTTTAAAATGATATCGCTGATATAATGAAAAAAAGACAAATATATGGAAAATAAACTTAATTTAGCAGAAAAAGGAATAACCTTATTTGGTTTTAATTGCGATGATATTAATCAAATTCTAAATGTTTTTAAAATTTGTGAGCATTATGCTTATTTTAGCGAAAAAATTATTCTAACTGACCTATTGCCAAGTCAAACAACTGAAACAGGGATAAAAATAATAAATGTAGATAGAATAAATTCAACAAAGGAATACTCATATTTTATGATTAAGAAATTGAATGACTACATCAAAACAAAATTTGTTTTGATAGTTCAATGGGATGGATTCATTTTGAATCCAACGGCTTGGACAGATGATTTTTTAAAATATGATTATGTTGGTGCCCCTTGGTGGTTCAATGACGGAAATAATGTTGGAAACGGCGGTTTTAATTTGAGAAGTAAAAAATTGATAGAAATGCTTCAAAATGATGATAAGATTTCAAAATATTATCCTGAAGATAATCAAATTTGCAGAACCTATGGGTCATATTTGAAAAGTAGGGGAATTAAATTTGCCCCTGAGAAAATAGCGGCTCGTTTTAGTATAGAGGGACATATTAGCAACCCTCCAGTTCAGTTTTTGGATAAATATGGAGATACTTGGAATGGCGAATTTGGATTTCATGGTTTAAGGAAAACAATATTATATAATTGGAAAGATAAGGACAAATTTTTTACAAAAGAAAATTGGCTTGGGATTCCTGATTATAAAATAATCAAAAAGATAAATAATAAATTTTTTATAATTATTTTTTTCTTTTTTATTAGATTGCCGGGCAAGATTATTAGAATGTTAAATTTTTTTAAAAAATGATATATCAAACCCAATTTGTTAAAAACATGATTATTTCGCATAAAAATAAATTTATATTTATTAAACCAGCAAAAGTTGCCGGAAGTAGTGTGGAGGTCGCCTTATCAAAATGGCATGGAGAAAATGATATAATAACCCCACAAGAAAAATTCAATTTAAAGAGTGATGAGGATTTTTATAATAGCCCAGGAAGAAATTATAAGGGATTTCATGGTCATATTTCCGCAGAAGAAGTTAGGAAAAAAATAGGGGAGAATATTTGGAATAGTTATTTTAAATTTACTATTGTGAGAAATCCTTGGGATATTGTTGTCTCTAAGTATTTTTACGAAAAATATAGGACTTTTAAAAAAGAATTTTCTTACAACAATTTAAAAGAGAAGATAAAAATTAAAGATATAATTTCTGGTAAAATTTTAAAAAAGGCAAAAAATTTTATCAAATTAAATTTAGAGAGAAAAAACAATGTCAATAATTTCAATGATTTCGTAATTTTTTTTGTGAAAAATTTGAAAAATAATAGCGAATTTTATTTTGATTCGCAGGGACTTCCAATTCTTGATTTTTATATGAGATATGAGAATTTGGAGGATGATTACAAAAAAATATGTGAGATAATAAAAATTCCTTATGAAGAATTGCCAAAGTTGAAAACAAAACAAAGAAAGAACAAGAGAAATTATTCAGAATATTACAACCAAAAAACAAAAGAAATGATTGCAAATAAATTTGAAAAAGAAATTGATTATTTCAAATATAGATTTTAATTTTGAAATTTGATTCAGATGAGCAAATAGATAAGTTCAAAAAATTATTGGCAGATATTTTGTCTAATTAGCAAGTTTTTGGTATTTTTTTGAAGAAAAAGTTAGGCATATCCCTCGCCCGCCGAGGGCGGGCGAGGGATAGATTTTAATGCCCATTTTTATTTCTTATGCCTTTCAAAAATTTGACCTTGCTTTTTATTTTTTATATAATAGAAACATAAATTCCCACTAGGGACTCCCCATTAATTTGGGGTAAATAAAAAGACCTTATTGAATTATTTTGATAAGTTCTTTTTTTATTTTTATTATAATTTAAA
>JBFFCO010000032.1:0-7909 GCA_041559835.1 Minisyncoccia bacterium
CAAAACTCAAACATTTGAATATATAGATCATCGCTCCCCATTCCTTAATTTGTTTCTATTTACTCTCTAGATATTCGAAATTTTGATTTTCTTTGGGAGTTATTAATCTTGTCTTATAATTCCCCTCTTATAGAGGGGCGTCCAGCCTCTTGGCGAGACGGGCATTGCCCTGCCGAATCCTTGGCGAAGGCGGGTCGCCTCTCCCTCCCATCATTCCTATATCATCAATTATATTCACAATCAAAAATTTAACAATAATTTTTCCACCACTTAATTTGACAAATTAATAAATATATATTATTCTGAAAATAGAAGTTTGAAAAAATATATGACTAAAAGGAGGTTTTAAAATGACGGCACAACGACATAATGATTTAGAAAAATATTTTTCTAAATTAATTAATCAGCACAAAGGATTAAATAGTGGGGAAATTAGTGTGGCATTTGATAATGCAATGAACAAAAGAGTTCCGAGGATTGATCTATCTCTCAAATTAAATGCCCTCCCTGAAAAAATAGCCACTATTCCATCTCAAATAAAACCGGGGACAACAGAGATTTATTGCGGAGATATTGTCCGATATGACAAAAATTGGGATATTCTTCCAGGATACATTGATCTTTTGCCAAAACTGGTAAATATGGGGATTAAAATCTTTGCTTCCCCAAAAGAAGAGGTAGAAATTATTGAAGTGGAAACCGAGGGAAATGATGGCGAGCAACTCATACAAGGCATTAAAGATAATGGCGGAAATTTATCTGACTGGGCTAATAAAATGATCGCCCATAAAGATTTCCAAATTACCCCCAAGGGGATAATTATGAAGGCGGTAGTTCTTAGGGTGAAATGGTTAAATCTGAAAAATAATAAAACCCAAAATATTTGGAAGGTCAGTGAGATTATGGGATTGAGAAATTGTCCTTCTGATTTTGCCTTGATTCTCGGTTCGTCGAAGAAACACCTTGAATGGTTAATAATTAAGTGTTTAGGGTTTAAGATGAAACGGATTTCTGTTTCCAACGGCTATCCAAACATCTTCATCCTGGACCGCCATGTTGGCGGCCTTTGGTTGGATAATCATTGGGCCCATTCGGACGACAGGTGGGCTTCCGACCACGAGTTTGTCTTCCTGCTTCCTCCTGACGAAAAAGAGGCATAGGGCGGGATTTAATATATCCCCCTCCAAAAAACATATCCGGGCATAGCTCCGGATTTTTTTATTGAGAAATAAGTAGGGTGCTCTGCCCATAGATGAAAAAAGAAAAACACCCCGTCTCGCTTCGCGATCCACCCCTCTATAAGAGGGGAATAATGCTAGTGCGAAAAACAAGGTATGAGATCAATCCAACTCATCCTGCAAAAACTTAACTATTTCCTTAATAGAAATAAACTTTGATTTTTCTTCACCTCTCCTCTTCACTTCCACCTGATTTTTCGCCAACATCCTTTCGCTCATTATTATTCTAAAGGGAATACCAATCAAATCACTATCAGCAAATTTTTCTCCTGTGCTCATTTCCGTTCTATCATCATAAAGAACTTCTATCCCCTTTTTTGATATTGATTGATAAATCTTATCGGCCGTTAATTTCACTTTCTTATCCATCTTTGAATCAGTGCTTGGTAAATAAATAAGATGAGCAGAAAATGGAGCGACTGAATCGGGCCAAATAATCCCCTTCTCATCTCCAACCGCCTCAACGATTGTTCCCATAAGTCGCCCAGTTCCAATGCCATAACATCCCATAATAGCCAATTTTTTCAGACCATCTCTACCAACAAAATACACCCCTAAATCTTTGCTAAATTTATCACCCAATTTAAAAATATTTCCTGCCTCAACCGTCTTTTCTTGCTTTAACTTTCCGCCACAATCAGGGCATGTTTTTGTATTTTCAATTATCTCTTTATTTCTCGCCCAACCACATAATTCACAAAGAAAAGTGATGTCTTCACCTGCTTTTGTCTTGACCATAAATTCATGAGAATATTTATCAGTAAAATCACCTCCTGATGCCTCAACTGAAAAAGCAGTTAGCCCTGTCCTCTTGAATATTTTTAGATATGCCTTCTTTGCTTTTTCATAAAATAAATCCAAATCCTGTTCATTCTCATGAAAACTATACAAATCTTTCATAATGAATTCTTTCGTCCTCATAAGACCTGCCTTTGGTCTTAATTCATCTCGAAATTTATTTTGAATTTGATATACGGCAAGTGGCAAATCTTTATAGGTTAGAATATTTTTTGCTGCTACCTCTGTGATTATTTCTTCATGTGTTGGTCCTAAAATAAAATCTTTATCACTGCCATCCTTTAATTTAAATAGTATATCGTTTAATTTTTCCCATCTGCCTGTTTTTTCCCAAAGATCTTTTGTCATAAGAACTGGGAATAATGCTTCTTGTCCGCCTATTGCCTCTATTTCCTCTCTTATTATTTTCTCTATTTTTCTTAGCACCCTCAAGCCTAATGGCAAATATGAATATACTCCAGCGGATGCTTTGTCAACAAAACCGGCTCTAATTAATAATTGAGCATTTTTTGATACTTCATCTTTTGGAGATTCCCTCCTTGTTTTCCCAAATAATTTTGATTGAAGCATATTTTTATAGATTATTTAAAAAGTCTTCTTTGGATAGATTGCTTTGCTTAATAATAACTCTCACTACCCCCACCTTTAAATCCTTATTATGAATAGGAACCACAATAATTTTATTAGTTTCCTTGTTTCTAAGTATTAAATGAGAGCCAGTTTGTCTTTTTCCCTCAAAACCAATTTTTTTTAAAACCTTTATGACTTTCTTGTGATTAATATTTGCTAATCTACTCATAAAAATAAGATATCTGCCTTAATTATATCACCACACTTAATGGGACTGATATTTTTGTTTCGATTCTTTTTTCTGATTCTTGCGGAATATGCTCGCCCTCATCTAATAATACTTTAATATAACCAGAGATGGCATCCTTGATCATTTCCTTTGTTTCCTCAATAGTCTCTCCTTGTGCAACACAGCCGGATAATAATGGGACAAAAGCAAAATATCCCCCACTCTCATCGGGTTCTATAAAGACAGTATATTTATATGATTTCATCTTTTCACTCATATTTTTACTTCACCTCTATTATATTATTTTTTAATTCATAAATCAATTTTTTGTCTCTTCTTGTGCTGATTATTAACAAATGAAATCCTATAATAAACTACTAAAATGTGACAGATTATTGGGGCTAATAATGATGATGTGATTAGAAGAAGGATATTGAAAATTATCCCCCATAAGGACACCGTTATGAATGTAGAAATCGCCTCTTTTTTAAAAAAAATAACATGAGGCAACACAAATAATACTACCGAAATCCAAAAACCAAAATAAGAAAAAATAAGTCCCCTAAAGAAAATCTCTTCTATACTTGGCAATATTATTATTGCCAAATGATTTAATAATTTAAAATTTTTAAAATCATTTTGATATTGCTCAACATTTCTTTTCGCCCAATCAAATCTTTTGTAGAAAAAAATGACGATAGAAAACCCTATCAAAGAAAAAGAAATGGCATATAGGATAGAAAAAAACATATCATTGATGTTATTAGGAAAAAGTGAATATTCAATCCTACCCCATAATAAGATAGAGGCAAATAAAATAATTATATAATAAATTGCGATTATTATTTTTCTCTTAATGCTCATGATTGTTTATTGTTATTTCTGCTCCCCTTCTTGTCATTCCCGTCCGCCATAGGCGGGGGGGGCGACAACAATTTAAAAAACTATCTACTTCTAAATAATTCCAATGCATTTAATACTTCTCCATTATCTAATACACAATCTCCTGTAATGAATAAATCCTCAATCAAGGCATCTTCTTTCTGTAAATATTCTCCGCCTACTGAAACGCAATAATCTCTTGGACCTGAAAAAACCATTTGCCTTCCGCCAATTGGACAATCTCCATTTTTCATTTCAAAAATATCACACTCTTTATTGCCCTCAAAAAAACAAACTTCATATTGATTGCTCTCATTATCAAATCTTCCCTGCACTTCCCCACCATTTTGAGAGCAAAATTCTCTCGCCTCCATCGTTAATTGCTCAATTGTTTTTTCAGGAAGAATATTATTTTCCTCTCTGATTCCGAAATCTATATTGATAATAATAAAAGCAATTATAATCAAGGCAATTATAATTGCCGAAATAATAATTTTTTTATTTTTAATAATATCACCAACTTTCATATTTATATTTTACCACAAAGAAGTTAAAAAATAGCATCTCAAATCCTTTTCCAATATAAGATGTGGCTTAAAAAGAGCCGATGATGAGCCATCTAAGCCAACTTATTATGGGATATATCAATCTAAATCCATAAAGCAAAAATATTAATAATATAAATAATCCATATCTTGCGATGATATTAAATAATCTTTCAGCCGCCCTTGGTAAAAATGAGAATAATATTCCTGCTCCATCAAGTGGTGGAATTGGAATTAAATTAAATATTGCCAAAATTAGATTGATTTGGACTATCACATCAAACCAAATTATTAAATTAAATAATGACACTATATTAAATCCGACAATTAATCTTATTACTAATCCAAAAATAACCGCCATTAAAATATTGCTCATTGGACCGGCTAATGCGATGAGCCCAGGATCTCTTTTTGGATTTTTCAAATTAAATGGATTATAAGGGACTGGCTTTGCCCAGCCAAACATTATCCTTCCACCACTTGCTAATAGAAGTAGTAGTGGCAAAACAAGAGACCCCCATAAGTCAAAATGTTTTCTGGGGTCCATCGTCATTCGTCCTAATTCCCTTGCTGTTCTGTCGCCTAATATATATGCGACTGACCCATGTGATATTTCATGAATCATAGCAGAGAACATTAAGACGATGAATTGAAATATTATTATCGCAATATCCATATTATATTGCTTTTTATTATACTTGTATTATGAAATATTGAAAGCAGGATGATGCCCCTCTGTCATCTTTGCTATTTTTTTGTCACCCCTGCTTTTTTGTCACCCCTGCTTTTTGTCACCCCTGCTTTTTGTCACCCCTGCGAAGGCAGGGGTCTAAAGAAATGGCAAGCGAGTGGTGGTAGTGGGGTTGAGATTCCCCGCCATAGGCGGGCAGGCCGCCGGAGTATTATCCGCCTTTGGCGGACGGGAATGACAAGAGAAATCCCCATGAAAGCAGGATGATAAATTTGACAAGGGAATTTATATTTAAAAAAATGGATTTTAGTTTAAAAAGTGGAAAAAAAATTGAAAAGGGATATAATTGGGATATGAATGAGGCATTATTAGAAGTGAAAAATTTGTCGGTGGTATTGGGCAAAGAAAAGATTATAGACAATCTCTCTTTTCAAGCCACCGAAGGAGAAACAATAACAATTCTTGGGCCAAATGGTGCTGGAAAAACAATTCTCGTCAAAACACTTTTGGGCTTGTTGCCTTACGAAGGAGAAATAATTTGGCAAAAAAAATTAAAATTAGGTTATCTCCCCCAAGAATTGAATCGTATGAAATCAAAAAATATACCATTAACGGTATTAGATTTTTTTAAACTCAAAAAAGATAAGCCAAACGAAGAAAGAATATCAAAATTTTTAGAAAAGGTTGGCTTGAAAAAAGATTCTCTATCTAAAAATATAGGCAATTTATCAGGCGGTCAATTTCAAAGAATGTTAGTATCTTGGACTCTAATTTCAAATCCAAAAATAATATTTTTTGATGAGCCAATATTAGGAGTGGATATTGGCGGAGGAGAGACAATCCATTCACTCATTAGCGACCTCCAAAAAGAAAAAGACACAACAATTTTTCTCGTAACTCATGATTTAAATATCGTCTTTAAACACTCCAACAATGTCCTATGTTTAGGCAATCAAAGAAAGCATTATTTTGGTCCTCCTAAAAAAATCTTAAGCCCTGATATGTTAGAAAAGGTCTTTGGTATGGAAATAAAATTTCATAAACATGATTAATCAATCCATCCTCACAATAATAAGCGGGATTTTTATAAGCGGAATATCTGGATATATCGGGACATTGATGCTCTCTAAAAAAATGTCAGTTATCGCTGGCCCATTAGCCCACTTATCCCTACCGGGAGCTGCCTTGGCTATTATTTGGGGATTTAGCATTTCATTAGGAATTTTTCCATTTGTTATTTTAGGGGCAATACTAATTTGGCTATTAGAGAAAAAAACAAAATTGCCATTAGAAAATCTCACAGCAATAATTTTTGCTTTTGGATTAGGTGTGGCTCTTTTGATTTTACCCATCGGAGAAGCAGAGGATGCCCTTATAGGCAGCATTACAAAAATATCAGAAATAGAAACAATAATTGTTGTAATTTTAGGAATTTTAGTTTTCTTCCTTTTGAAATTTATTTATAAAAAAATAATGCTCATCAATATTGATGAGGGATTAGCGAAAGTAGAGGGTATCAATGTGAGTTGGTATAATCTCCTTTATTTATTAAGTATTGCTGTTGTTGTTGCTTTGGGGGTTTATTTAGTGGGCGGATTGATAACCGCGGCTCTTATTGCTATTCCCTCCGCATCGGCCAAAAATATTGGAAAGAATATGAATGCTTATAAGATATGGGCTGTTATTTTTGGTATCGGCTCAACTATAATTGGGATCTTTTTGGCAAATTTCTTAAATTTGCCTGCTGGTCCATTGATTATTGTCGTGAATGCCATCCTATTCCTCCTCTCAATCTTCATCCGAAAAAAATAATATAATAGAATGGTTTTTATATCCCCCCCCCGTCCGCTAGAGGCGGATAATACTCCAGCGGCCTGTTCGCTCGCCAGAGGCGGATGTGCCACCTTCGGCGAAGAATCTTTGTTTTGCCATCTTTAATTACCGCCGTAGGCGGATGTAATCATCGCAGTTGTTAAAAAATAATTAGTTTACTTGTTTTTTTAATTAATACATTATTATGATATAAAATAATATACTATTGCCAAATAATATTTTTCTATTAGTATAGTAGTATTATTATGAATAACACTATAATTGAATTTAATAAGAGGCAGCAGAAGGATGATATTCCCGAAATAAGACCCGGAATGAAGATAAGAGTTCATGAGAGAATAAAAGAAGGAGATAAAGAAAGAATCCAGGTTTTTGAAGGGATTGTTTTGGCGATAAAGCATGGCAAAAATCTTCCTGCTACAATGACTGTTAGGGCGGTAATTGCAGGAGTTGGAGTAGAAAAAATATGGCCAATTCACTCACCAAAGATTTCAAAAATTGAGATTGTTCGTGCATCCAAAGTGAGGCGAGCCAAACTTTATTTCTTGAGGAATCTTTCTCCAAAGAAAATCAAGAGAAAATTATCCGTTTTCAAAGAAGTTATTCCTCCTATTGTTGAGCCAAAGATTGAAGTGGAGACAGAAGAGACAAAAAATGAATCTTTGACTGCTGATAATGTCGCAGATAATACCATGAAGAAATCAGAGAATGTGGTAGAAAATAATTCTGAATCAGAATCAAAGAAAGATAATGTTGATGTTAGCGAAGACAGGAAAGAGAAAAAAGAAAGGGATGGGAATGACGATAATTCCAAAGAAGATATAATAGAAAAAGAAGAAAGTGTGGATGAAAAAGAAGAAATGGCAACACATAAGTAGAGGAAAAAGAATGGGGGTTGTGAGTGTTGGGGATTAATTAAATATAAAAATTCTGTTCTAAGCGCAGACCCCTTCTAAACACTAAATAAATAATGATAGAAATAAATAAACGAATTGAATTCCATCGCTGAAACCCAAACATTTACCCAAGAATAAGTCATCATCAATGAAGCGAACTCCATTAACAAATCATTACTCAGGATCTGCGATTAAAACAGAATAGCTTTTTTGTATTAAGTTGTTAA
>JBFFCO010000033.1:0-7894 GCA_041559835.1 Minisyncoccia bacterium
ATCTGCGATTAAAACAGAATAGCTTTTTTGTATTAAGTTGTTAAAAAAATCTCGTAGGGCGAGACTTAAAATCTTCTAATAATTATATTATATTATTTCAAAAATTGTTGTCAATAGTTTTTTGTGGATAACTTTTTGGGGTCAATTGCGAAACTTATTTCTGGAGACTGGGGAGGCGAGGTTTTTCAATAATTTTTTGAATAATCATTGTTTTTAGATAGTTTTAAGAAGTTTGATTTATTAGTTTTGCCAATCTCTCCGACAACTGCATTTGATATTGGAGAAAAATCAAGCGATCCATTGGCGATGTATTTGGCTGATATATTTACTGCTCCTGCGAGTATCGCCGGCTTGCCTGCAATTTCATTGCCTATATTTGGCAAAAATGCTTTGCCTTATGGCTTTCAAATAATGGCAAATCCATTAGGCGAGCAGAAGATATTTGAGACCGCCATCTCATTAGAAAAAGTTTTAAGAAAATAATGATAATCAAACTCCCTCGCCCCTTTTGGGGCGAGGGAGTTTGATTTTTTGAATCATTATTAAATTTAAATTAGAAATTAGTTATATAAAAATAGCCACGAGGACAAAATCAATAATATTTAAATATTTAATTGATTTTAATCTTCGTGACCTTTGCGTGAATTATATTTTAATTTCTTTTTTTCCTGGTTTTTTATTAGGGCTATGTCCTTCCCCGAATTTTATGACTGGAGGGGGGGTATGATTTGGGTGTTCATGGTAAAAGGGAGATCCGCTTTTTGGGGAAACAATAATATTTCCATTAGTATATTTAAAAAACCAACTAAAACATCCAATTCCCCATCCAATTGGAAGTTTGTAAATGGGCAATCTGCCGGGTGGTAATGATTCACCTGCTACAAATTCCATTGTGTCCCAATTATCTACTTCTTCTTTTAAGGCGGCAAAATTTAATATCTCATCGTGGACTTGAAAATCTATTGAAATTTTTAAAATAATATATTTGTCAGGGAAAGGAGACCTGGGATTAAAATTTCTTTCCGCGACAAGGGTCTCAGTAATTTTAACAAGCAGGAACTCATAATAATCGTTATTATCTTTATCAGTCCTTTTTTGATAAAAGCCGAATTCTTTGGGAGTGTTATTATCAGGATTAAAGCAAACCGTAGTTGCCACATTATCAAATTTTATCTCCCACATTTGCCCTTGCTCTTTCAATTCACAAAATTGACCATAAACGGGAAATGTCGTTGATATGACCAAAATCAAAACCGCGACAAAAAACATCATTAATTTTTTCATTTTTTCCTCCAATTTTTAGTTTTCAAAAAAGACTTAGTGTCTTTTTCCCTACCCCCATTTAATCACAATTATATATACTTGTCAATATTGGATGCCATCCTTGTATTATAATATGAATTATTGAAGAATGATTTTTTTAGCAAAAATATGGAAATAAATATACCAATAAATAAAATACTGGAAAGGATAGCAGAAAAATGGGAATCAATTTCAGGAATTATTGATTCTGCTATTTTTAGTCGCCCTCTTATACTCTTACAAGTTATTATTGGAGTTATTTCGGTTGCTTTAATTACCGGCATTATTTATCTCATATTAAATTCTGATATCATAAAATTAAAATTATTAAAAATAAGAACATTCTTATTTCAAGCCCACTTAGAAGACAAAGAATTTATTATTTCTTGGAAAAAAATTATTAAGATGGCGAGAGGCAATAATTCCAAAAAGCACCGAGAGGCGATAATATTAGCTGATGATTTGGCAAATGATGTATTGGCTGATATT
This sequence comes from Minisyncoccia bacterium, assembly GCA_041559835.1. Lineage (GTDB taxonomy): Bacteria > Patescibacteriota > Minisyncoccia > UBA6257 > JAAZHW01 > JBFEPE01. The sequence goes on from JBFFCO010000033.1 coordinate 1,792, forward strand.
GCTATTTTAGGCAAGGATTTGGAGGAGAAATTAGAGAATACGGGTGATAGGAATATATCAAATATTCCAGAATTAATATCTGCCAGTCAAAAAGCAAAGGAATTGTCGGATGATGAGGGCATCTTGATTGGGAGAAAAGAAGCGATTGAGATTCTTGTTATTTATGAGAAACTTCTCAGAGAAATCGGCATTTTTTAATCAATAATAATATGGAAAATAAAGAAATAAAAAAGATAAAATTAGGATGCATTCATATATAGAGGGAATTATGGTTGAGCTTGGTAATTTTGAAAAATATATGACCTATTGTGCAGACCCATCAGCAAGTTTCCAAAACAACATTTTTATTAATCAATTAACAACAATTAGTGAATTTCCGAATTTTACCTATCAGGAAATAAATGAAATTGCCAAGAGAATTGATGTTGTTTGGTTTCAAAATGAGGGATATAATTTTCCTAAAAGAGCGATTGAGGTTGTCGATAGCATCAGTACATTAGGTGAAGCATTGAATAGAATGTATCAGATTAAAGAATTTCAAGCTGATTTTTATGTGCTTGCCCCTAAAAAACATATAGAGAAAATCAAAAAAACTTTAAATCGCGAACCGTATTCTATTCAGCGAGACAGATTTATTGTTAAAAATTATGATGAGGTTATTGATTATTATAATAAAAGATTAAATATTGAGAAGTTGAAATTTTAAATGAAAAATAATTGTTAAATAATAAAATAATATGATAAATAATAAATATATTACAAATTCTGATGAGGAGACGAGGGATTTGGGAGAAAAAATAGGTAGGGATATTTTAAAAAAGGTTGGTCGGACTGAAACAGGGCAAATTATTGCATTAAAGGGAGATTTGGGGGCAGGTAAGACAACATTTATGCAGGGAGTTGCTAAGGGATTAGGTATAAAGAAAAAAATATTAAGCCCTACATTTTCTTTGATGAAAAAATTTAAAATAAATTCTAATCCAAAATCATTTCTTTATCATTTTGATTGCTATCGTTTTGAGAGCGAAAAAGAAGTTTTGGATTTGGGCTTTGAGGAAATAATTTCTAATCTGAATAATATAATATTTATTGAATGGCCTGAAAAAATTAAGGGGGTATTACCTAAAAATATAATTAATATAATTTTCAAAAATTTAAGTGAAAATATAAGGGAATTAGAAATTTCAGGATTATAATAATATGACACTTCTTTGTCACCCCCGCGAAGGCGAGGGTCTAAAGAGATGGCAAGCGAGTGGTAATAGTGAGATTGAGATTCCCGCCTTCGCGGGAATGACAAGACCCGCCCGCCGAAGGCGGGCGAGGAAAAACACCCCGCCTTCGGCGGGGAGGTGGTATGATGGATAATAATTTATAAGAGTGAAAAATATGACACCAATTATAAAGGCGGAGAATTTAATAAAGAGGTATGGTGAGGGAGCGGCGACTACAATAGCACTGGATGGTGTTTCCTTTGAGATAAATCAAGGAGACTTTGTTGCCATTATGGGACCATCTGGCTCAGGAAAATCAACCCTGCTTCATATTATTGGTTTTTTAGATAAGGAGACCGAAGGTAATTATTATTTTGATGGAAAAAAATTTGATGATTATTCCCCAAAAGAGATAGCCAATATTCGCGGAAAAAAAATGGGCTTTATTTTCCAAATGTTTAATTTACTTCCGCGAACATCAGTTATTGATAATGTAAAATTGCCATTGGTTTATTCCGGAATAAAGGAGGATGCTTGGGATGAGAGAATAAATAATGCAATAAAAATTGTGGGGATGTCTCATAGATTAGAATTTGAGCCGTCTCAATTATCTGGTGGAGAAAAACAAAGAACGGCTATTGCTCGGGCATTAGTTAATAATCCTCAGGTTATATTCGCTGATGAGCCGACAGGAAATCTTGATTCAAAATCGGGTAGGCAAGTAATGGAGACATTAGATTATTTAAATAGAGAAAAAGGACATACGATTGTCCTAATAACTCACGAATCAAATACGGCAAAATATGCAGAGAGGATTATTCATCTCAAAGATGGGAAGATAGAGAAGGACGAGAAGGTTATCCAAAGATTCAATGGAGAATATGATTTGAAGTAGTGTTTTTTAAAAGACGAAGGCCTTGTCTAACCATCTGAGCAGGGTCTCAATATCTTGATATCTATAATCAGAATAAAGCAGGGCGACTAATACTCTTCGGTAAATGCCCGGCTCTTTTTTGCTCGGCACACTAAAAATACCAACATATGTTTCTTTTGCCTCATCAGTGAATCCAGTTTTGCCACCCAAATAATCCATATTCAATTCTTCCAAGAAATATGGATTATGAGATATTTGATTGATATTTCTTATTTCTCGTCTCTCTATTTCCTCCCCGTTTTTTATAATCACTTCTTCTTTTGGCCTTTGGGATAAAATTAAAATTTCAGGAAAATCTAATAATATTTTTTTCAAAAGTTTTTCTAAATCATGGGCGGTGGATTGATTGATCATACTTAATCCTGTTGGTTCTTGAAATCTTGTTTGAATCATATTTAAATTTTCTGCTTCTTCATTCATCTTTGAAACAAATTCTTCTTTGCCCAATACACTTGCTATCGCTATCCCTGCCTTATTTGATGATGACAAGAGCAACATTTTTTCTAAATCTTTTACCTCTATTATTTCGCTGGTATTTAATTTTGTGAATGAATCGCCATCAATTTGTAAAAAGCCGCTTTTTATTTCAACTTCTTGATTGGGCAAAATATATTTTCTTGTTACTAAAGAAGACATCAATTTAGAGATGGATGCGATAGGTCTTATTAAGTCGGCATTTTTTTGAAGAAAAGTAAAGTCATTATCAATATCTTTTACGAGGGCTATTTGTGCATTTATTTTTGGATTTGGTTCTTGCCAGTTTCGGAATGGATATGTTTTTCCTTGAATGTCCGCCTTTAAATAAAGACCTAAATCTAATGCATTGAATGAGATATTTTTTGATTCCCAAAATAGCCCGCTATATATTAATGGGGTAAAGAATCCAATTGCAATGAATATTGCGATAATAATTATTATTCTTGATATTTTCATGTTTTTTTATCGGATACATGACATTTATTTATCCACACATCAAGCCCTTGACTTTTGGTGCTTGATAAGATAATATATACTTATTATAAGTCCTTTATAGTGAAAGTCGGCTTCATGCCGTGATTCCCTTTGGGGAGCTAGCTATAGGGGACTTATTTTTTTTATATCGAACTTATTTCTTCGCCAATATCTATTATTAGACTTTTTTATTTTTTTAAAGTCATATAAGTCCCAAATATACCCTATCTTTTCTTTTATGAAATCAAAATACCTATCTTCTTTTTTTAAAAATGCTCTTTGTACTGCCCATATTGCATAATCAATAATTTGCAAGCATGATTCTTCCGAAGACATTTTGGAAAATATTTTTATATTTGATTCTATATTTTTATTAAATTTTCTTTCAAAAATAAGGGTAGCATTTCTTATGGCATCTCTTAATTGTCTCTGCTTATTTTTATTGCCCCTACAAGAAAAACAGATATCTCCCTCGTTAAATTTATGAAGCTTGCAGCTAAAAAGATTTGATATCAAATCATTATAAAAAATATCTGGATTATTTTTGTGTCTATTTACAAATATGTTTTTTAATTTTCTTGCAACCACAAATTCTGCTCTAAAATTTAATTTTTTAATTAATTTAAAAAATTTTTCTCTTACTTCTGGGCAATCATCTTTAGCATGAAATGCTTTAATAGTTTTTTTAATTGATGGAATTTTATGTAAATATTGATCATTTTCCACCTCTTTTTTTAGTTTCATTACTTCATCTCTTAATTTTTTTGGATTTTCGGTGCTGATAAAACCTAGAATCAAAACTTTAGAACAGCCCTCTTCTCCGATAATACATTTTCTTTTGCGATTAAAAAAGTATGGGTCGCCGGATTCGTCAACAAAAAAATATTTTTTCTTATTTTTATTATTCATAATTTAAAATTATTGATACTTATCAAAATCTGGTAATTGATGAATATTCTCAATACCTAAATTTCTTATCATATCAAAACTAATTCTATAGACATTGATTATCTTGCTTTTTGGTGATTTTTCTTTCGTGATAAGCCCTCTTACCGATAAACTTCTCAATATAAATGATGAATTTACTCCGCGAATATTATCTATCTCAATTCTGCTAATTGGCCCCTTATAGGCAATAATTGCTAATGTTTCAAGTGATGCTGGACTCAGATCATCTTTCAATTCTGTTTTCAGGAATTCTGTTATTATATTTGAGATATTTGGACTTGTAGTTAATTGATATTTTTCGTCATCACTGATTATTATCAGCCCTCTATCATTAAATTCCTCCCTCATCTCTAATATTACTTCTCTTACATCATCTTCTTTTTGCTCTAATAATTTAGATAGTTTTTTTAATCCAACTGGCTCGCCAGAAACAAAAAGAATCCCCTCAATTGCCCGTTTTAAGTTGTTTTTTTCTTCTATTGACATTTTATTTTATTTATGATATAATATGCTTCGGAAAGAGTCAATCTCTATCCGCAAGTAGTTTAAAAATCTATAAAAAGGAGGAATTAACAATGAGTAAGAAAAATGATGGAGAAAAAGGAAAATTGGATCCGGAGAGAAGATATTTTTTCTTTATGACACGGTATTTTTTTAATATCGTCCGGTTTCTGCTGATTGATGCAAGGGCTAAGATACAACCAAATGTTCCATTTCATTTTGCGGAAGATATGATTGCCTTAAGAATGTTTGTTTCAATCAATAAAAATCTTGACAGGGCGATATTATTGGATGAAAGAGATAAGAACGGGAAGAGAATTGGAGGATATAACTATTGGGAAGAAATGTCTCAATTCGTCAACACCTCTTTTAATGAAAGGGTGAGAAGGTATATGCCTGGTCACAATAACGATCCTGTGTTTGGGATAGAAATCAGGAATCATCATAAAGAATTTGAACTTGGGATCAGTAAAATTTTAAATTATTTCTCAAATGACGCACTTCAGACCCATGAAGGGCAAACCCCTCCTCAATGCCTGCTCACCGATTGGCAAGGCAATCCATTGCCTTAGCCAATTCAATTAGGTTGCTCCTGCTAACAAAAGCAGGGGCCACCTATTTTTTTATTATAGACCTTAATCTTATCTCATCAAAAACATCCGACTGCTCAATCTCAATATATTGGTCTTTGAATAGGTGGAGGATGGCAAGAAAACTCACAATAATCTCTTTCTTAGATTTCTTATCAGTCAATTGACTAAATGAAAATTCAATCCTCTCTTTTAAATTATTAAATATTTCCCTTATTTTATCCTCAATTTTAATCATTTTTGATTCTTTTTCAACTTTTTCTTCCTCAATAGATATCTCAGAAAATTCTTTCCAAACTTTATCAAATGATTTCTTTAAATCTAATAATGATATATCCTTTGGTGGCAAAAAAACTGATGATTTGCCCAATAAGAATTGCCTTGAGAAAAGAGGGTTTTTGAAATATAAATTTTTGATATTATTATTTGCCAAACGAAATTCTTGATAGATTTTTAATCTTTTGCTTAATTCATCAATATCTTCCTCTTCTTCCTTGCTAATCTCAATAGTAGGCAGGAGCATTCTTGATTTTATTAGAATTAATTTTGAGGCGATTATTAAAAAATCTGCCAACATTTTTGGATGGACTAATTTTAAGTCGCCTAAGAATTTCAAAAAATCATCAGTTACTTTTGCTAATGATATTTCTGTGATATCCATTTTCTTTGACTCAATTAGGGAGACTAATAAGTCAAGAGGACCAGAGAATTTCTCTGATGCGATCTTAAAGTTTTCAATTTTTTGCTCCATATCAATCATTTCTTCTTCGCCTCGCCGTAGTTTTAACGAAGGCGGGTTTCGCCTCGCCATGTAAAAAATTGCTTTGCAATTTCAATGTGGCTGGGACGGGGTGTTCCTCTTTTTGAAAGAGAGTTAATAAGAAAATATATTTCTTCTCCCCCCGCCCCGAAGGGGCGGGGGGAGATTTAAGTTGGCACCGATAATCATTGCTATTCTAACAGAT
>JBFFCO010000034.1:0-7547 GCA_041559835.1 Minisyncoccia bacterium
AATTTTTTCAAATAATAATTATCCTTAATAAAATCAACTAATTTCTTGCCGAGATTAGCATTTAATTTTTCTTTATTTGTTAGATTTAACAACCAATCATATAAATTCTTATATCCCTCATCATCTCTAAATTTTTCTAGAAAATCTTGCACACTTCTTTTTTCTTCAATAAGAAATCTTTCTGGATTTGAAGATCCCACATTCTCTAATTCCCTATAAATAGCGCTTCCTGTTTTTTGATAAATATCTTGCATCTTTGAAAAATCCTCATTTTTCATTGCTATATCTAAAGTCTCAATACCATCACCACTCTCAATTGTCGGCACTATTAATTTATAGTATTTTTGATTTATATCAAATTGCTGACCATAAGAAAACTTATCAAAATTTTCTGAAATATTAGGCAAATTCGCTTCAAAATCCTCCAAATTATCTATCTCCAAAATATTACTAATATTATCAGGAGATATTCTTAATAATTCTCCTTCTCCACTTATACTCTCCACACCTTCTTCAGCGGGCAAACCTTCTTCTCGCAACTCCTTATCAAATTCACTGATAATATCTTCCTCTTCCAAGCCCCTTTCAAATTCTCCTCTTCCATAAATATCATGCTCATCGCTTAATTGCTTATTAAATTCCTCAAAATCATCAGTTCCTTCTTCCTTAAGTGATTCTTCAAATTTTCTGACATCTTCTTCCTTTGCCACACTAACATCATCAATACTCGACTCTTCTAATCCTGTATCAAAATCTTCTGTCTTTTCAGTGCCAGTAGGCTCAAACTCATCTCTCAACCATTTTGGTGGTTCCTTGCCCTTATTCTTATACACCTCATAAAGGTCCTCATCGGAACCCAATCTTTTCTCGCTATCATTTGATATCTCAAACAAACCTGTTTTACTATCAAAAACAAGAACATCGCCCTCATGAATTAATCCTAATTTATGAATTGGCACTTTTCTCCCATCCTCTAATTCTATTATTGAATCTCTCCATCCTTTCCAAAATTGCTCCTTTGTCATCTTCCCGTCTTTCACCATCTTTTGGGCAACATCCCACAAATTATCCCCTTCTCTTATGCCAGTGCTTATTGCCTTCTCTACCTCTGCCTTCTCTACCTCTGCCTTCTCTACCTCTGCCTTCTCTACCTCTGCCTTCTCTACCTCTGCCTTCTCTACCTCTGCCTTCTCTACCTCTGCCTTCTCTGCCACCGACACAACTTCCTCTTCAGTTATCTCCGTTGATGCACTACCAACCGCCGGCGCTTCCTCTGGCGACACTTTAACAAAATCATATTTTTCCATTATCTGCTCTTTAGTCAATCCTTTATTCTCGTCATTTTTTGCGAGGTGTTTTATTTGCTCCTCCATTTGCTCATCAGTTGAATAAGGAATTTCGTATTTGCTTGTTTTTTCTAATGGCACGGCATCATCTCTTACTCCCTCTTCTGCTGGTGCTGAAATTTCTTCTTTTGTCGGTGCCTCATCCACCCTTGATTCTGTTGGCGGTGGTGATGATACCTCTATATCAGGGGCTACTACCCCACCCTTTGATTCAAATAACCCAAATAACTTATCTCCAACTTCTTTCCAAGAAAAATTAGTCAGGTCTCTAAATTGAGCACCTAAATAAGCAAACCCAGCACCCGTTATTGCCCCTCTCATCATCTGCCAACGAATCTTCTTTTGCTTCTCAGACATATTTTTCTCATCTCTTATATCAAGCATTTGATTTAATTTTTTCTTTACTAAATGCTCCACCTTACTCTCTCCACTCTTAATATATTTTAATTCACCACCAACTTCTTGTTCCATCTCTCTAATCTTTTTTTCCTCATCGGAAAACGGCACCTTATTGCCACTAGAATAAATCTCATCAACGAGAGTCATTGATTTTGCTCTAATCAATGCTTCATTTAAATTATAATATTCAGATAATCTATTATCTGCTGACGAGAACTTTACTGTCCCACTATCAATTTTTTGCTGAGTATAATAAATTCTATCACCTAATCTTTTTTTTAATTGATTAAATTCCTCAGTATTTAATGGATCAGTATCTGCTATTTTATCAATCAATTTATTAATTTTATCAGTCAAATTTTCTGCCTCAACAAAATTCAAAACTTCTTTTTCTTTCTTGAATATTCTCACTTTATCAATCCCCCCTTCTCCCCCGCCAAAATCAATCTTTAAATCAAATCCTTCTTTTTCTATTAAATCCCTCATTTCCCTTGATTCATCATACTTCTTTTTTAATTCAGATTTTTCCCAATCTTCTTTTGATTTTATTTCTGAAGACTCCTCTAATTTCTTTATTTCTTTATGTAATTCTTCAAAATGTTTTATATCTTTTTTTATTGATTCATCTAATCCATCTATGTTTATTCCCTCTCTTTTTAAAACTTTTGCTAAAGAAATTTCCTTTTTTTGTTTTTCAATGGCTCTTTTGCGAGCAAAATAACCGCCGATAAGACCACCAGATATTGGGGCGGCTAATAAATTAAGAAGTCCAGCACCAGTAAGAGCCGCTCTCACACCAAAACCAGCCCCAAAAGAAAGACCTTTTGATCCTAATAAACTTGTAATTGGCTTCCACCATTTTTTAGTTCTACTTAAAGATTTTTCAACTTTTGGATAAGATTTAAAAAATCTATCCATATTTATTTTTTCATCAATCTTTGCGACATTCAATAAGACATCTTTATCACTAGATTCCTTCATTTTTTCGTTAAAAAGTTTAATAAGACTATTTCTGCTCTCTCCATATTTTTTCTCTATTTTGGTTAATTTGCTGAATTTATTTTTTTTCTTATAATCCCAATCTAATGGCAGGGAAGTAAATTCTTTTGCAATCTTATTAAATTCGTCTATTGTCTTTTTTTCTTCCTCTGAAAATTCAATTCCCTCAATGTTGCCAATATAATTTATAATCTCCCCTTTTTCATTTACCTCCATCCTTATTCCACTATCCTTTATCATCTTTGAAATTTCCTTTAATTTTTCTCCATGAACCCCTGCTCCTCCTTCTGCTTTTTTCTTAGCAACTCTTCTTTCTCTTGCTGGTATCAAAAAGGGGCGAAGAATATTATTTAAAATTTTGCCAGATAATCCATATATTTTTTTTGCTATTCTTCCATCAATGCCACTTGTATTCTCTGAGTATTTTTCTTCATTAATAATCTCTTCCCTTGCTTCATTTACTATATTCGTCATCAAGTCCTGCTCCATATAGTTTAGAACTAATGCTTTTTGATTTTCGTCTAATTCCTTGAAATTTGGCATACTCTCTAATTCTTCTTTCGTTAAACCAAAATGCTCCTCAAATTTTTGAATTGTTCTATTTTCCACTGACTCCTTTTTCTCTTTCTTTTTTTCAATGTTTTCCCCACTTTTATCGGGTGGCTGATTTCGATATAATTCTCCTCTCATAATTATATTAAACAATATTTTTAAAAATAATCAAAACTAAGAGCCTGAGGTCGGATTCGAACCGACGACCTACGGTTTACAAAACCGTTGCTCTGACCAACTGAGCTACTCAGGCAATTATTATTCTCTCACTATCATCTTTCTTTCTTAATTCTTCTTATCCTCACTTTTATTTTTTTCACCTCAATTTTTTCTTCTCTCTTATCTCCATCCTCACCCTTATTCTCATTCTCATATTCTACTTTATCATTATCATCTTCATTATAATCAATCCTCTCTTCCTCGTCATTTTCATTATCTCTCTCTCCTTCATCATCGTCCTCTATATCATCATATTCTTCTTCTCCTTCATCATTATCATTATCCAAATCCGAAATAAAATCAACACTCTCACCTGTCTTAAAAATACTTTTTGGCTTTGAACTTTTTTTAACAGATTCAATTACTTTTTGCAAAGAACTATCAATCTTTATAATCAGAATTCTAATTCTCCTCAATATCTTCTCAATCATTCTGTTAAACTTATCATCAAACTTCTCAATCACAATATTATTAAATATCTTTTTCTTAATATTATCAGGTGATTTATTTGACAATGAATAACCATCATTTGCATCAATGACAGCATCAACTTTTTTTAAATTCTTCGCAACTATCCAAATAATAGCAACGAGCGACAAGAAAAGAATTGCTTGGGGAATATAATAAAACATATAATTATCTAAATTTCAAAACGACAAAATCTTTCCACCTTGATATTCTCGCCTGTTTTGGCTATATATTCATCTATTACCTCTTTTATTGTCTTATTATTATCTTTTACAAATTTTTGATTTATAAGACATAATTCTGATAATTCCTTTTGAATCTTGCCTTCAGCAATTTTATCTAAAATATCCGCTGGCTTGCCGGAATCCTTCATCTGCTCTCTGTAAGCAGATTTTTCTTTTTCAATATACTCATCAGAAACATCTTCAGGGCTAACAAATTCCGGACTCATAGCTGCTACCTGTAAGGCTAATTCATGAGCCAACTCTTTAAATAAATCATTTTTTGCCACAAAATCAGTCTCGCACCTCAAGTCCAAAAGAACACCCACCTTATTATTGCTGTGAATATATGAATAGATAATTCCCGAACTTGTTCCTCTTTCACTTTTCTTGGAGGCAATAACCTGTCCCCTTCTCTTCAAAAGATCCTCCGCTTTTTCAATGTCACCTCCCGCCTCTTCAAGGGCTGAAGAGCAATCCTTCAATGATGCTCTTGTCTTTTGTCTTAATTTTTTTATTAATTCTATATCCATATTTCTGCTTCGCCCGCCGAAGTTTCAACGAAGGCGGGTTTATTATTTTTTCAAAGCATTTCTGCCTTCATTATAACCATCGACTAATTTATTTAATACAAACTCAACACTTGACCTCACTTGATCACTAGCTGGTATTGGATAATCTACTTTTTCAGGATTTGAATCTGTATCTACAATTGCAATTACCGGTATCTTCATAATTTTTGCCTCAGCAATTGCTGTCTCATGAAGATTTATATTTACCAAGATAATGGCATCCGGCAATCTTTTGTAATTCTCCAGCCCATAAAACAATCGTGATAGTTTTTCAATCTTTTTCCTAAATTGACCTTGTTCCTTCTTTGTGTATTTTTTTAATTCTCCTTTCTGCTCCCTATCTCGTAAATCTAAAAATTGCTTCAATCTTGATGAGAGTATTTTAAAGTTTGTCAAAAGACCACCCAACCATCTACCAATAACATATGGTGATTCTGCCTTAATTGCCATTTTTTCAATTAAATCTCTAATTATCGGGTCAGAACCAACAAAAAAAATGCTCTTTCCTTCGCCTCCTAATTTTTTTACCTCATCAACTGCTTTTGACAAAAACTCAGCCGTCTTATCTAAATTTATTATTTCCAAATTTCCTTTTGAGCCAACAATAAATTGTTTCATTTTTGGATTGCTTCTTGATGAACTATGACCTAAATAAGAGCGGTTTTCAACTAATCCCTTAACCATTGGGCTTATTAATCCGTCTCTTTCCATCTCTTGAAATCCTTGTTTTAAATTACTCTTTTCCATAATTTTTATTTGCATTAAATTATTTTCCATTATCCCCTGTCATTCCTGCGAAGGCAGGAATCTCAACCATACTTTATTGTATTTGCCATGGTTTTTAGACCCCCGCCTTCGCGGGGGTGACGAAGGAACAACAAAGATATTTCTTAATTCAAGATATTGCATCTTATCTCAATATATTGAATAGATGATGCACCTATATCCCCTCCCGCCTATGGCGGGAGGGGATATTAATATCATTCTATCTCAAGTTATTAAATATATTATTTATTTCAATATATTGACTATTTTATACAAAATAAATCAAAAGTCAAAGAAAAATCAGTCTTGCCAAAATTTAATGATTTTTATTCAATGCCATATGTGCTTTTTAATGGTATGAACAAGAAGTTTTAATGCCCTTTCTACATGATTTATATTACAACCCTTATCTCGAGGCTTATTAAAGTGAAAAGTATTCCTTATATCATTTAATTCTAAAATTTCATCCGCTTTTTCTCGTCTTATTAATTTCTTACCCCTAAAAAACTTAACCAAATCATGGAGGCTAATTTGGTAATCTTTTTTTACTATTTTTTCTTCTGCCGCAACGATAATCGGCAAATTATCTTTTTCTTTACAAATGTAATTTTCAGAAAGATATTGCATGAATTTATATTCAGAATATTCTATTTTCCCATTTATTTCCTTATAAAAATATAAGAGGATAGCCTCTATAATTGATATAACATATAGAATAATTGTTCTATATGTCTCTTCCCTATACAATTCGCTCTTTTCACCGTTTTTCAAACCCTCCAGTAATGCATAAATATATTCGATTGATCCTTTTATTATTACCCGAAGATTTTCATTTCTTATAAAATCAAAATCATCCATATTATTATTTGGATTTCCCCTGAGTCATTTTTAAAAGTTTGGAAAGAGATGGCAGTCCTTCCTTGATTAGGGCATTGTGTAGATGAGAGTCGGATTTATAATTTAACTTAACCCCATATTTCTTATTTATAGTCTTAATAAGGACATCATTCTTTTTTTGTTCTTCTTTTTTATTCATATATTCATTATATCACAAAAACACAAAATCAAAGAAAGACCTATTGTGATTCTTTTTCTGCCTCTTTTCTCTTTTTCTTTTCTTCTAAAAATTCTACCTCCTGCTTCTTTACTTCAGGTCTTGCCTCTGCCATCTGATCATATATCGTCCCTAAAACTCCATTTATAAATCGAGCGGATGAATCCCCTCCAAATGTTTTTGCCAATTCAACTGCTTCATTGACTGCTACCTTAAATGGCACTTCCTCTGGATTACCAAAAACAAGCTCTGAAATCCCCAATCTTAAAATATTTCTATCAACAATATTTATTTGATCAAATGGCCAAGTAGGAGCTGCTTTTTTTATTAAATCATCAACCTCATCTAAATGATCCACTAAATTCTTAACAATGCGGTAGGCAAAATCCGGCTCATCAATCATTTCTCCGCAATCACCTAAATGCCTGTCCAAAACATCTATTAAATTAACATCGCCCATTTTTTTCTGAGCATAAAAATTATTATAAAAGTCCCACTCATAAAGAGATTGCAAAATAATTGATCTACAAAGATGTCTTGTTGCCATATTTTTATATATTATTTTTAAATTAAATTCCACCTAACCAAACTAACATATCTCTCCCCCGCCTACTCCTTCCTATCTAACTCTTTCTGCCTCTCCTTCTTCTCTTTTCTAGAAAGAGATGCCAAAACATCAACAACTTCTTTGTCTTTATAAAATCCGCAACTTGGACAATAACGATGTGATGGCTTATCTGTCTGACACCTTGGACAAGGGGTCAAGTTGCTCTTTTTTAAGGCAAGATGAGACCTTCTTCGCCTCACCCTGCTACTTGTATGATGTTTCTTTGGAACTGCCATATTAATTAATAATTTATTTAATTCATTAATTATAATAATACAAAAATAAAAAAATACAAGTCATTTTTTTAATAATTTGTATTATAATATATAAATAAATTGTTATTGT
>JBFFCO010000035.1:0-7471 GCA_041559835.1 Minisyncoccia bacterium
ACGGCGGGGGAGAGGTATTGTTATGTTTTTATTTCTATTTACTCTCTAGATATTCGAAATTTTGATTTTCTTTGGGATTGATAATTCCCCTCTTATAGAGGGGTGGTGCCCGAAGGGCGACGGGGTGTTTCTCATCCTATAATCCAAATAAAAAACGCCCCCGAGAGGGCGAAGCCAACCTCCGCCAAGGCTTCGGCGAGGCAAGGCATCTATCCAAGTTTGGAAAGATCTGTACTGTCATAATATTATATTATATCTTTTAATTTATTTGTCAATGAATTAATTGTGGATAAAGATTATGTGGATCCGGGGGAATTGAACCCCCAAGATGCTGTATGACAGTACAGATCACCCAAACCTGGCGGACCCATATAATCAAAGAATATTATATCAAAAATAATTCTCATTGCCTAATTGAAAAATGTTGATAATATAATAATAATCTTGAATTACGAAATACCCCCTCTTGTCACCCCCGCGAAGGCGGGGGTCTAAAGAATAAGAAAAACACCCCGTCTCAGCCACGTTGAAATTGCAAAGCAATTTCTTTCGTGGCGAGCCACCCCTCTATTAGAGGGGAATTATATCTGCCCTTGGCAAGGAATTATGCCACCTTGATTAAAAAAATGCCGGCTATCACTCTTACTGCGAGCAACAACCAGCGATTCAACTGATTATAATAGAAAGAATTATTCATCTAATGAAGAAAATGTAGTGGAGAGATGCAATGACCCGCTAATCATTTCAGATATTAATATACCTAATTCAATAATTTTTTTGTCATTTTCATTACCCTTACCACTATTAAGAATTATTAAAATGGGTGGATAAAAAGTGTTATCTGGATCAAAAGCATTACCTATATCCTTATTACAATTTGACTCAAGAATATTTTTAAAACTATTAAAACAATCTTTTTTTTCACAAATTTTAATCTTTATACATTCACTACCACCTTCTTCTTTTAAAGTAATGTCTGTATCTACATCCTTCACTTTATGAAATACACCATCTTTCATCTCTGCACTTGTTTTAACTTCAAAGATGCTCATGCCAACAACAACTTTTAAAATATTTGCTAATAATCCTTCAATCAGATTTCTTGGTACATTATCAGCAGGAACACCGAATTCAAAAATCATTTTTCTCATTTTTTACCTCCTATAAAAAATAATATCATAAAACAAAAAAATGTCAAATATTGATAAAAACATAATACCTCCTCAAAATATTGAAGCCGAACAATCAGTTTTGGGGGCTCTTTTAATAGACAAAAACGGAGTTATAAAAATAGGAGACTTCTTGAGCCCTGGCGACTTCTACAAACCCGCTCACCAAAAAATATACGAAACAATTTTAGAATTATACAACCAAAGAGAGCCAATTGACATAGTAAATCTAACCGAAAGATTAAAATCAAAAAAAATATTAGAATCCGTCGGCGGAGCAACCTACTTATCAACATTAGCAAGCGGTGTTCCAACATCAAGCCACATTACCTCTTATGCAAAAATAGTCCAGCAAAAAAGAATCCTTAGAGATTTGATTTTCACCGCTCAGGAAATAGACGGGCTTGGAAGACAAGAGGACAGAAATGTTGATGACTTACTTGATGAGGTTGAACAAAAAATATTTCAAGTAACCCAAAGCTCTCTTATTAGCCAACAATTGAAGGGCATTAAAGAAGACATCCCTCAATTTATGGAAAGATTAGACAGGCAAGATGAGAAAAAAATAAGGGGGGTGAGCACTGGATTTACAAAATTAGATAATTTATTATCCGGATTTCAAAAATCTGACCTTATTATATTAGCCGCCCGACCATCATTAGGAAAAACATCATTAGCTCTTAACATCGCCCTTCAAGCCGCCGTAAAGGAAAAAAATTCAATTGGTGTTTTTAGTTTGGAAATGTCCCGAGACCAAGTAGTAGATAGATTTATTAGTATGGCATCAGGAGTTGATCTTTGGAAAATAAGGACAGGGAAAAAATTAGATGAGAAACATGATGACTTTGGAAAAAATGATTATAATTATATTCAAGATGGGATTGATCAACTTTCTCGAGCCCCAATATACATAGATGATGCCCCATCATCAAATATTATGAGGATAAGAACAATGGCAAGGCGACTTCAGGCAGAAAAGGGTTTGGATATGCTTATTATAGATTATCTCCAATTAATTATTCCAAGAGATACAAAATTTAGTGGCATCGTTCAGCAAACAACTGAAATATCAAGAGGGCTAAAGACATTGGCGAGGGAATTGAATATTCCCATTATTGCCCTCTCACAACTTTCTCGAGCAATTGAGCAAAGAGACCACAAAAGACCACGATTAGCAGATTTAAGAGACTCCGGCTCTATCGAGCAGGATGCTGATATTGTTATGTTTATTCACAGAAAAGACAGAGAGAAACATACTGATGATGTGAATGAAGAAGAAAAAAATACGGCGGAATTAATTATTGCCAAACATAGAAATGGACCTCTCGGTAGCATTAATTTGAAGTTTAAAGAAAGATTGACAATGTTTGAGGAAATAAATGATAATTTCAGCGGTGTAGAAGAATATCAGGAATAGATTCTATATCGCCTATTAAGGCAGGAACATTCTGCCTATTTTCTTTTATTTAAAAGATTAAAAATGTTTATTATAAATCCATATAAATAACTCATTATAAGCACATTTTTCAAATTTTATTTGCCTATATAAAAGATGTGTGGTAATATCCTACAATAATAAATAATAGAAAATGATGTGTGTGAGATGGTCCTCCCCCGCCTTCGGCGGGGGAGGACTCAAAATTAGACACTCTATCAGATTAAAATAATAAATAAATATGGATTATAAGATAAATAAATTGCCGAAATCAAAAATAGAAATTATAAATACTCTTACCCCCGAGGAAATGGAGATTTTTTGGGGGCAGGCAAAAAAACAAGTATCTGCTGGAGTAAAAATAAAGGGCTTTCGACCAGGGAATGCCCCGGCTGAATTAGTCGCAAATGAGGAAGAAATATACAATGTAGCCGCCGACTTGGCAATGAATAAAACATTCTTAGAGATAATTGACAATGAAGAGTTTGAACCAATAGGACAAGCAAAGGCAGAAATTTTAAAAATATCCCCGAATAATGAATTTCAATACAAATTAACCATATCAATTTTTCCAGAATTCTCAGCTGGAGATTATAAGGCAATAGCAAAAGATGTCCTAAAAAATAAAAAAGAAATAAAAATCAATGAATTCGAGATTGATAAATCATTATATTGGCTAAGAAAATCAAGAGCAAAAACCATCGCCGTAAATAGACCATCTCAAGAAGAAGATTTAGTGGAATTAGAAGTATCATCATCTGACGAAAGCGGTGAAAAAAATGAACCAAAAATAGAAAAAATAATATTAGGAGAATCAGGCAATCTACTTCCCGGCTTTGAGGATGAAATATTAGGATTAAAAACAAATGATGAAAAAGAATTTACCATAAAACTTCCTGAAAATTATTGGAATAAAGAAAAAGTTGGCTTAAAGGCAACATTCAAGATATTAGTAAAAAATGTTAGTGAAAGACAATTGCCTGAAATAAATGATGAGTGGGCAAAATCATTGGGAGAATTTAAAACCGTCGCCGAATTAAAAGATTCAATAAAGAAAGGAATAACAAAAGAAAAGGAAGTCAGACAAAAAGAGGAGTTAAGAATAAAGATTTTGGAAAAATTAGGAGAAAAAGTTGAAATAGATATTCCGGAAGAATTAATAAATAGAGAAGTAGAAAATAAAGTTCAAGAAATAAAGAATGTATCAAAAGATAGTGAATTGTCATTTGAGGAATATCTGAAAAAAATGGGCAAAGACGAGGAGAAAATAAGGAAGGAAATATTGCCAATGGCAGAAAAATCAGTAAAAGGTTATTTGATATTAAGGAAAATCGGGCAAGAAGAGAGTATCGCCATTGATGAGGATAAGATAAAGGAGGGTATGGAAATAATGTTGAGTCGTATTCCAAAAGAAGAATTGGAAAAAGTAAATAAAGAAGGGCTTTATCATTATGTCAAAGAGCAATTAATGAATGAGGAAGTATTCAAGGTTTTGGAAGGAGAAAATGAAAGTGATAAAAATAAAGATAGTGGTTTGAATTAATATTTGGAGTGGGTATAATGAGTATTGATAATAAACCCGCTTTAGATGAAAAAACACCCCGTCTCAGCCACGTTGAAATTGCAAAGCAATTTCTTTCGTGGCGAGCCACCCCTCTAATAGAGGGGAATTATAAGAGGACCCGCCCGCCTGAGGCGGATGTGCCACCTTCGTCCGCCTCTAGCGGACGAGAATGACAAGCAAGGAGACAAGAACAACAAGAAGAACATTTGTTTCTATTTACTCTCTAGATATTCGAAATTTTGATTTTCTTTGGGGTTGATATAACATAAATATCCCTCTAATAATTAGTGGGTAAAAAATAATAATCAAAGATATGGAAAACAAAAACAAAGATATTGAATTAAATTACTTGGTGCCAACTGTGATTGAAAAATCACAATTTGGCGAAAGGGCATACGATATATATTCTCGCCTTCTTAAAGAGAGAATAATATTTTTGGGTGGTCCTATTAATGATGCTGTTGCTAATATAATCATTGCTCAATTATTATTCTTAGAGCATTCTGATGCCAATAAGGACATTCAATTATATATCAATAGCCCTGGCGGAGTAGTGAGTTCTGCTTTGGCAATCTATGACACAATGCAATATATTAAACCAGCCGTTTCCACAATTTGTATTGGTCAAGCAGCATCGGGGGGAGCAGTTCTATTAGCAAGTGGCGAGAAGGGAAAAAGATTGGCATTGCCTAATGCTGAAGTGATGATTCACCAGGTAATGGGTGGGGCAGAAGGACAGGCAGTGGATGTTGATATTGCTGTAAAGCATATTTTGAAATTGAAGGATAAGACAAATGAGATACTTGCCAAACATACTGGGCAGACAAAAAGTAAGATTGAGAAAGATACTGATAGAGATTATTTTATGAGTGCAGATGAGGCAAAGAAGTATGGCATTATTGATGATATCGTAAAGTCTCCTAAGTAGATTAAATTTTAAAATAATTTTTACAAAAAAACTTGCGATTACTCGCAAGTTTTTTATTTTTTTCTTGTCAAAGATTCTAATTCTTTTTTTTGTCTTCTTTCCATAAGTTTTTTTTCTTTTTCATGCCTAGATTTTATCTTTTTTATATCTTCTTCTGCCGGCAACTCTTCTGGTCTGATATCAGCCTCTTCTAGCACATTTCTTACACTCTTATTATTTTTCATATGCTCTACTTTTATTGGATTTTTTCCCTGCAAAGATTTTTTTCTTGTATCTCCATTTAAAGCAATTAAATAAGAGGCATATCTTGTGAGCCTTATATCATTTATTTCACTTGTTGTCCTTGAATCAATAGATGTCATTTTCTTTACATCCCGAAAATGATCTGAAATTGGTATTTCTTGGCTTTTTATTGATTCTTTTGCCCTCTCAATTGCTGGCAAAAAACTATCCCATGATTTATAACCTAATAATGGATAAAGATCTCTAGCATGCCAATATTCGTCTCCGTTTTCATGCCTTTTGTCATCGAGGGTCTTATAAAGAAAATCTACTTGCTTATTTTCCATATCTCAATTATATACTAATAAAAATAAGTCACAAAATTCCAAATCAGATTAATAAGTTAAGTTAATAAGGGCAACTAATTATCAACCTTAATTCTGTAGCTTAATGCTTCGGCTAAATGATTGAATGATATGCCCTCGCTTTCTTCCAAATCAGCGATAGTTCTCGCGATTTTTAATATCTTAAAGTGAGTCCTCGCAGAAAGCCGCCACTCATCAACTGCCTTTTTTAAAAGATTCTGACTTTTTATATCAATCAAACATTCTCTTTCAACGAAAGACGAACTCATCTCGCTATTATTAAATATTGGGGAAGATAATTTTGAAAATCTTTCTTCTTGAATTTTTTTTGCAATAGATATTCTTTTTCTTATTTCCAAAAGATTTTCTCTTTGCTGTGATATGGAATTTTTTTGACTCAAATCATCATATTTAACCCGACCAACTTGAATTTGAATATCTAATCTATCAAGAAGCGGTCCTGAAATTTTCTTCTTATACTTCAAAACTTGAATTGGACTACAACTACATTCCTTTTCCTCATCGCCCAAAAAACCACAAGGACAAGGATTCATCGCGGCTACCAAAATAAATCTCGCCGGAAAACATATTTGACCCTGAGCCCGACTAATAAAAATTTTTCCATCTTCTAATGGCTGGCGAAGTGATTCTAATACTGACCTCGGAAACTCGGCTATTTCGTCCATAAACAAAACTCCCCTGTGCGCCAAACTTATTTCTCCCGGGCGAGGCCATGCTCCTCCACCTACTAATGCGACAGCCGATGCACTATGATGAGGTGAGCGAAATGGACGATCACTTGTCAAAAAATTCTTTTTGGAATTCAACATTCCGCAAACACTATAGATTTGAGCGACCTCTAATGCCTCCTTTATTTCCATCGCTGGCAAAATAGATGGAATTGATTTTGCCATCATCGTCTTTCCCGACCCGGGCGAGCCATTCATCAATATATTATGTCCGCCAGCCGCGGCGATTTCCATCGCTCTTTTTGCTTGATGTTGCCCCTTAATTGCACAAATATTATTCTCTGAAAAATAATCATCCTTTATTTTCTTAAAATCAGTATTTTCAATTGGAGGGATTTTGCTCTTGCCCTCCAAAAAATCGATTATCTCTCTCAAATTTCTCACTCCCAAAACATTTATTCCATCTACAACGGCCGCCTCTTGGGCATTTTCACAAGGAACTACTAGCGAAGAAAATCCACTCTCTTTTGCCATCAATGCAGTGGGCAAGACGCCCGGCACTTTTTTTATTTCTCCATTCAGTGATAATTCTCCCAAAAAAAGAAAGTTTTGGCTGTTGAAATTTTTTATTTGGTTTGATGATAATAGATATGCAATAGCGATTGCCAAATCATATCCTGCTCCAATTTTTTTCAAATCGGCTGGAGCTAAATTAACGATAATTCGTCTATTTGTTTTTTGGGGTGGCGATGCTCCGATATTCTTAACGGCTGATGAGACTCTATCTTTTGCCTCCTCAACCGTCTTACTTGGCAATCCGACGATATTAAATGAGTGGAGTCCAGGGCTTGAATCTACCTCTACTTCCACCAGCAGAGCATCAATCCCTAATATTGTAGATGAGTATGTTTTTGATATCATATTTATTATTTATTTCTTTAACTTCCCGCCCCTTCGGGGCGGGGGCTAGATTATTAGAGTCCCAAAGAAAATCAAAATTTCGAATATCTAGAGAGTAAATAGAAACAAATTAAGGAATGGGGAGCGATGATCTATATATTCAAATGTTTGAGTTTTGCCGACTTTCAAATAGAGGCAA
>JBFFCO010000036.1:0-7042 GCA_041559835.1 Minisyncoccia bacterium
AATATTTGTGCTGGTGATTTTGTAGATATCAAGTGGGAAACATCCGATGTTCAAAATGTATGGCTCGTATATGGCGATGTTGATACAAGTAGTTGTGGAGGATGCACCCCAGGAGAGCCAACAGCAGTGAGTTTTAATGGGAGTAGGACGGTGAAACCGTTATCAAGCACTAACTTTTCGCTAATTGTGAGGGGGGCGACTGGTGATGGGCCACTTTATCTTTCTCCAAACCCCATCTCCGTCTCCCTCAGTGACTGCGAACCTCCCGAAATAGAGCATTGCGATCCAATAAATAATAATGAAATTGGAGAAAATCCATATTGTTTATCACTATATGATCTACCAGAATATGGAAGTAGAAAAAAGTGTTGTAATTGGCCTGATAATCCTGGAGAGTTCGGAGATGGATGTGGAAGATGTGGGTCAGTTCCTCCACCACAAGGATTTCCTTCTGTTGATTTGAAAGTGAATGGAGATGATGATTTGGCAGAGATTGATTCCGGAGATTCAGTTCTCCTCTCATGGACAAGCGAGGATGCGGACACTTGTTCTGCGGACATTGGATGGAGGGGAAACAAAGAATTGAATTCATCAGAAACAATATCAAACATCACAGAAGCAAAGGTATTTAAAATAACATGCTCTAATACAGCAGGTAGTTCATCTGATGAGGTTGAAGTGAGGATAGAAGATGATGACGGAGAGGATGAAGAAGAAACTCCTCCAATAATTCCTCCAGCACCAAAGGGAAATATTAGAGTGGTAATAAGATTGGATGGTCAGATAACTACTGGCGGAGGAGTGAGTTATTCAATCAATGGCCCTCAATCTTTATCAGGACAAGGAACAAGATTATTTAATAATCTAAAAACAGGTCAATACATAATCACTTACAACAATGGAATTCCTTCTGTAATGGGAATAAACAAGGCAATGGCTTCAGCTATTCAATTCAAAGGTTATGTTCCGGCAAATAGGTCTGTGCTGGTAAGAAATAATCAAACATCTGTTTTCTTCTTAGACTTTGAAACCGTGAGGACTTGTGATTTGGAAGTGAAAGCAAATTTATCTAATTGTGATGGCTCTAATACTCAAGAATATACTGGTCCATTATCCTTTGCTCTCATCGGTCCAGTAGATATTAACGGCACAGCAGTTTCTCAATTATTTGAACTTATTCCTGAAGGAGAATATTATCTCTATCCTCTTGCAGGACCAGGGACATTAGATAGTATTACTCCATCAAATCCAATTCTTTGTATTCCAGAACAACAAAGGACTGCTACGATGAACTTCTTGGATTGCGGAGGAGATAGTGGTTATAGATATAGTTGTAATTCTGCGACAGGAAAATGTGAAATATGTTTAGGGTCAGTTGAGGAATGTCCATACTCTCTTCTTTCTCAATGCCAGCAAGAATGTTCAGGAGGAGATTGCCAAGCTGATTCTGAAATAGATTGTTGGACAAACTATGACTCCGAACAATGTATTGGATTGATTGATGAAGATCCAAGCCCAAATGCAGTTCTTTCTACAAATTCAGCTGGATGCTTAAATGTTTCTTCTTGTCTCTGGGAAGTAGAAGGTCATCCGGAATACACCAAGAATGATTGCTCTCCTCTTTCTTTTGGAGATGACCCTGGAATATATACAGCAAAACTAACGGTTGTAGATACAAACAATAGCATATTTACTGATACTCAAGATGTTGTTATTCAAGATATTTCAGAACTCACTTGCAACTTTGTTTGGAGTCCGAAAGAAATAAAGGTTAATACTGAAATAACATTCTTTGATAGATCACTCACCCCAAAGGATTCAGAAGTTAATTCTTGGAATTGGGAGTTTGAGGGAGCTAATATCTCATCATCAAATATTCAAAACCCAGTTGTTATATTTTCTAATCCGGGAAGTAAGCCCGTGTTATTAGAAGCAGAGAATAATATCGGAGAATCCTGCTCTCTTTCATTAGATATTGAAGTGAAATCTATTAGACCAGATTGGATTGAGGTTGTTCCGAGGTAGGGGCTTGCTGTGTTTAGTGTTCCATCTCGTAATTTCATAATTTTTGTGAAAAATATAAAGATGAAAAATGATAATAGATTAAGGGCATTGAGTATGTTCTCTGGTTGTGGAGGGCTTGATTTAGGTTTTATAAATTCTGGGTTTGAAATTATTTGGGCCAATGATTTTTTTCCAGAAGCAGTAGAAACTTATAAAAAAAATATTGGAGATCATGTGGTTTTAGGGGATATAAATAATATAAGAAATAAGGATATACCAAACAATTTTCATATATTGTTAGGCGGATTTCCATGTCAGGGATTTTCTATTGCTAACAAGAAAAGAAGCATGAAAGATGAGAGAAATTTTCTTTACAAGGAAATGTTAAGAGTTCTTAAAGATAAAAAACCGCCAATGTTTTTGGCGGAAAATGTTAAGGGCTTATTGTCTATGGAGGGTGGCAGAGTTATAGAGATGATAAAAGATGATTTTGAAAAATTAGGCTATAAGGTGGATTACAATCTTATAAACTCTGCTGATTATGGGGTTCCTCAATACAGGGAAAGAGTTTTAATTATGGGAAATAGAATTGGTATAAAAAATAAATTTCCCAAGCCAACTAATGGCGATAATCTTATTCCTCATATATCAACGAAAGAAGTGATAGGGTATTTATCAAATATATGGATTAGCAATAATCCCATAATGACTAAGAGGGGACAGGTATTTAATCATATCGCGAGAACAAATGTTCATGACAAATTTTGGGGCAGAAAATATAAGGTTAATCAACACGAAGTTTGCGATTATTTAAGAAAATGGAGGGAGAGAAGCACCATCTCGGTTAAAAAAATAGATGATATTTTTGGATACAGGCATACTGCGGGACATTGGTTTAGAAAAGACAATAATTCAGGGAGCATACCAAATCCAAATGATTGGAAAAAATTAAAAAAAATTCTAAAATTTGATGATGAGTTTGATAAAAAAATAATGGATTTAGAATTAAAACCTATTAAATTTGAGCAATCATTAAGGATAAATAATTGGGATACTCCTAGCGACACAATAACCGCAACTGGGCCAGAAATACATCCAAATAAAAAAAGAAGAATGTCCGTGAGGGAATGTGCCAAAATACAAACATTCCCAGATGATTTTATTTTTGAGGGTAGTTTGGGGAATATGTATAAGCAGATTGGTAATGCAGTCCCAGTTTTGCTCGCCCAAAAAATAGCAAAAACCGTGAGGGATAATTTATTAAAATATGGATAATAAAAAAATTGAAAAATTAGAGCATAAATATCTTAATCAATTCTATCATTTCCTTAAATTCGCTGAGGAAAGAATGTTGCACGGCCTTGAAACTAAAGAATCAATAAAAGATGACTGGATTGATAAGTGGAATCCGAATGACCAAACAAATTCAGGGAGGGGTATTTCAAGTTTTTCAACTGGCGCAGAAAGAATAATATATGCAATGTTTAATTCTCATGGTTTTGGTCAGCCAAACTCATCTCCGGTTGGGTCTGATTTATTCTTTGAAACCCACGATGCCTTTATCCACATTGATTTAAAAACAGTTCAAACAAGAAATATAGGGGATTATTCAAAAAGCATATTTGTTGGAGATAATCAAAATAGTTATAGAGGCAACATAAAGGTAAAAGATAAGGCGGAGAGAATTTATGAGCCGGCACTACCTTTTGTTTACAGAAATGAAGGGAATGAAAAACCATGCCTTACTTTTTTTATCACAATTCTTTATGATGAGGATGATCTCAATATATTAAATATCAATATATTAAGCATGCCTAATGGATCATTGTATAATATATATGGATCGAATGTGCTAAAGGCAGGGAAAAATACTGGTAAAATAAGATTTAATTTTTTTGAAGCAAGTGATTTTAAATTATTAGAAGGTGCTCCGAAAAGAATAAGGGTTGTTTATTTTGATGAAAATATGGATGATAAATATATCAAAAGATTGAATTTTATAAAATCAATTTATGATTCTTATCCAAAAGAATGCTCTTGTTGATTTAGGTATTTTGTAATATCATATTGGGGCTACTTTGAATCAAAGGTCAATTAATTAATTTTTCTATAAAATTATGAATAAAAAAGGCTTTATAAATATTATCTTAATGATAATTATCATCGTGATCATTGTCGGTATTATCGGTTATTTCTTACTTATTAAAAAGCCAAATTCAACATCAAATTTGGATATATATGCGAATAATGATGAAATAGAAAATACTAATACCCCCTCAAACAATTATGATTTACAATCATGGCAGACCTATCAAGATGATGAAGTGGGTATTCGTTTTAAATATCCAGATGGATGGACTGTATGGAAAGAAATAAGTGAATATAATAATAGGATTTACATAGAGAATAAAAAAATGGATTATTCTAAAATTTCTGATTATTCTGTTTTTCCAAAAGATTTTTTGAGCATGTGGATTGATTATAGAAGGCCATCATCTCAAACATATTCTTTTCAGGAAAATTTAAATCATTATCGTGATATTTTGGCAAAGGAAGAAATAATAGAAGCAAATTCAGTAAACATATATGTTTACGAGTTTGGATATAATCCAATGAGTGAAATGGTTGGTGCGGGACCTTATATTGAAGCAATTTGGGAAGATAATTCTTTTATATATGGTGCATCCACTAGAGATTCAATCTATAAAGAAATGAATGAGAAAAAGGTTGATATATTAAGAAAAATATTATCAACAATAGAATCTTTAAATAGTTATGATTTACAATCATGGCAGACCTATCAAGATGATGAGGATTATTTTTCCTTCAGTTATCCGCAAAATTTTTCCCTGGAGGGTTTAGAGAGTGGAGGGCAGGCATTATTTCTTGTTAATGAATTAGGTGAAGAAATAATACAGATAGGCGGGCAAATGAGAAATATAGATTCTGAATATCAGAGCACTCTTGAAAAAAATGCAGAGCATTTAGCTGGCGAAGTTATGGGCATGCAAGGGATAGAGAATATTCTAATGGAAAAAATAATTGATTCTAATCAAGTCTTGGGTTATTTGTCGCAGTGGAAAATTTCCACAATAGATGGTGTTTTTATAGCAACTCGTTCTGATTTTGAGTCAAAAACAGAGGGGCCATCCATTTCTGAATTTGGCAGATTCAAGAAGGTCTTTTCTTTAGAGGCGACAAGAGATTTTGATGATTTAGAACTTTTTAGATTAATATCATCAACTTTTAGATTTAATAAATAAGTAATTTTTATTTAGAATACTACTTTCTGCTTACCTGTTAGAAGTGGACATATCTACCTTTGGTGAGTAAATAAGTTTTAGGCATTTTTCATTTGGAAAAAGCGATTTTTTTGTTATAATATAAGCAATATGAGTATTGAATGGAGAGGAGAAGGATGCTTTGAGACAAAAAGCATTGGGGATAAAGTCTCATTGATGACAGAAATTCCCAGCAGAGATTCAGGTATTTCTGCTCCTCGAAAAAAAACGGATATATATATTTCTATTTGGAGCGATTTATCAGACTCTCTTTTTGGTAATGAAAGTGATGATAGATTTTTGATTTCCGGACCCGGGGAGTATGAGGTAAAAGATATATTTATCAAAGGAGTAAAAATTTCCAAAATTGATAATGTGATGAAATCGGCCTATCTAATTGAATTAGAAGGAATTAGAATTGCATATTTGGGCGAAGTAAATAATAAAGATATAAATCAAGAATGGGAGGGGTTATTTGAAGGGGTTGATATTTTAATTTTGCCTGTTGGCGATAAAGAATTTTTGAATTCTCAACAGGCAGCAGGGATTATCAATCAAATTGAGCCAAAAATTATCATCCCTTCTCATTATTCAATTCCAGAATCAAAAATTAAATATGACAAACTTGATTCTTTTTTGAAGGAAATGGGAGTTGGAAATGTTGAGGTGGAAAATAAACTTCTAATAAAGAAGAAGGATTTGAATTTTGAGGGAGTAAAGATTGTTCCATTAAAAGTGGTTTAGAAAAATTAGAAATGAAATCTAATATCTTGAAAATTTTAAATAATATTTGGGAGTTTCTAAGGCAACTTCCTAATAAGCCCGAATCGGAACGTCGTTTTTGGTTTTTGATTTTTTTTGTAATTGTAATGACTTTGATTGTTATTATTTGGGCATTAAATGTTAACAGGGGTCTTGATAGTATTAATCCTGCTCCTGATGAAAGTGATATTTCTTTCACAAAAGAAGATGTTGGTCCAAGTATTTTTTCTATTCTTTGGCAAGGATTAAGGAATGTGAGCAGGGGGATATTTGATTTTTGGGAGAGGATTGGAGGGAATATCAGTTGGATGTTGGCAAAATCCTTCTCTTTCGCTCTTCAAATCCCAAGCAAAATTTATAATATCTTTTGACAATTTTTTAACCATTGAGAAGAGATGTGTTAATTTGAAAAAGACAGCAGGATGTCAAAAGTGAACATCTTATTTTTGATTGGTTTATATTGATGCAAAACATCCCCTCCCCGCTTTAGTGGGGAGGGGATGTTGGAATAGGGATTTTTGAGATATCTTTATATTAAATAAAAGTGCTTGAAACACCCCCCGCTTCGCGGGGGTGTTTCGCTAATTTAAAGTGCCTGAACCCCCCCGCTTCGCGGGGGTGTTTCGCTGATTTATGGCTTTGTGATAAAATAAAACTATATGGATAAGAAAGAGGCGGAAAAAAGAATAAAGATATTAAGAAAAGAGATAAATAAACATAGTTATCTATACCATGTATTAGACGAACCAGAAATATCTGATGCCATTTTTGATTCCCTAAAAAACGAATTAGAGGAATTAGAAAATAAATTTCCCGAATTAATCACTCCCGACTCCCCATCTCAAAGAGTGAGTGGCAAACCATTAGACAAATTTGAAAAAGTTCAACATTCCACACCAATGCTCTCGTTTCATGATGCCTTCTCAAAAGAAGAAATGATTGATTGGGAAAAAAGATATGAAAAATTTTTAGATGAAAAAGAAGTATATGAATTA
>JBFFCO010000037.1:0-6595 GCA_041559835.1 Minisyncoccia bacterium
AAAATATTGATTCTTTTGCCATAATAGATATAATAAAAAATATGCAAGAAACAAATTTTGAAAGCCAAAATTTAGAAAGCGAGATTCAAATTTTGGAAAAAAAATTGGAAGAGAAAAAAATGGCATTGGGTAAAGAAAAAATGCCCGAAGGCAGAGAAGCAGTCAAAGAAATTGTCGCCGAAAGGATTCAAGAAGCCCCCCAATTTATTATTGAAGAAAAGAAAGTAGAAAAACCCGTTTCCCCGCACCAAGTTGCTCCAATTTCCCCCGCTGGAAAAATGACCACCAAGGATTTGAGAAATTTAAGTAGGCAAAAACAAATTAATGTATTAGTGGGTATTGCATTATCAGACTCAATTCCTAATGCAGTTCAATTAGCCAATCAATTAGACCCATATATCTTGGACGAACTCCATGATGTTTTGATAGATAAGTTTTATCAAGAATTATTAAGCAAAGGGAAAATATAAGAGCATTTAAAGATTGTATCAAAATTGGCCTTGCTGCCTTTGATAAGTAATCTATATCGCCTGGTCTATTGGCGACTATTTTTAATATTAATATTTTTGAATAACCACTGATTGCCTTGATATTAAAAATAATTTTTGTAAATAATGTATCGATATTTCTCTTTAAAATATTTTTAAAATTTCAAATATTTAATTCGCTAATCAACCCCTCTAAATCATCCATATCATCAAATTCAATAATATTGTCGGCAATTGCTCGCAAGACAAAAAATCTCTCCACATCATTTCTAATCGCCAAATATATTTTCTTACCCATTGCTTTGGCAAATCCAATTTCCAAAAGCATCCCCTCGCCTTTGTCATTATCATCAATTATCGCCAAAACAGCATCTGATTTTTTTATTTCAGAAAAAGCATTCTCAAATGTTTCTTTAATGGGCATTGATATTTCTCCCCATTTATTCATATCCCTAAAGAAAGCAAATGTCTTATGCCCTAATTTTTCTAAAGAATTAGAAACAACCTCAATCTTTTTTCTCAAGATTTTCTTATCCACCCCACTAAATTTATACACCAAATATATTTTCATTTTTTTAGTATTAAATGAAAAGTTAATCTATGCCCATTATTTCTTTAGCAAAACGGATTTCATCAATAAACCATTCTATCTTTATTTTTTCACCCCCATATTCAATAAAGATTGGATCTTTGCCCTTATTAATTATTTGTTCTCCAATTCTTTTTATCTCCTCATCCTCATTTTTTAAAAGTGGTTCAAAGAGCCTATTTCTAAAAATGTTTTTTATTCTTTTCCTTTCTTTAATCCTGTCTTCTTCATTATCTTTTCCAGCACCTACACATTCATGAATTAAATAATATTCAATATTTAGCCTTGAATCGTCCCCTTCTAACAAATTATTTCTTTCAATAATCTTTCTTTCATAATCAACTAATATTTCTCCTGATTCAGATATAATATTTTTTAATAAGGGAATAAAATAACCTTTTTCATCATCATCTTTGCTATCATTATAATGCCTATCATAAATAGCAAGTAAATCGCCCAGATTACTATCTTTTGTAATTTCATTTCTAGCATCTTTTTTAAAAAGATGCCCTCTCTTTAGATTATCCACTCCCTTTATTTCAACAATGTTTTCTTTGTTAAATTCTTCTGTTGTTGTAAATTCATTAATATTCATCGCTAATCGCCATTTTTTAGGCATAAGAGTTAAAATATCTAAATTGATTTTTCCTCCTTCGCCTACTTCCGATAACATACCCAATCTTCTTTCTATAAATCTTATATGCTCCTTCCATTCTTTACCCTTTAGGCCATAACTATAAAGATCATCTATCTTTGAAAGATTTGACTCCAAAGAAAATATATCTATACCCTGCTTTAAATAAGCGGCCACCTCTTTTATGACCAATATTTTTGTCTGATCAATTATCGCTTTATCATTTTTTTCCAAATTGCCTAATAAAATATCATCCCTAACATGCCTTTCCTCATGAATAAAGACCTCGTTTTTTTTGTCACGCATTAATTCTTCAATGTTCTCTCCTTGGGAGAATTTTGAAGAATCTTCAATTTCTTCATATTTAAAATATTCTTTTTTAACAAACAAAATAGGCATTTCTCTTTTATCTTTTGTTTTAAAGCCAGCACCCCCATCTACATCCTCTTTTATATCTTTTTTTCTCTCGTCTAATTTTAAATATGTTATATTATCATGAACTATAAAAATCAATGAGTTATTTGATCTAAAAAAATCTATTTGACCCCCTAAATCATTTTCTTTAAAATTACCCTCTGGGAAATTATCAACCAAAAATTTTTTAACCCCATTTTTGTTAATATACATAGTGTCTTCTTTTATATTCTGCCTTATTAAACAAATATCAAATATTTTTTCTTTTAATAAAAATTTTTGCTGTTTTGATAATTTTTTAAAATCATCGTTTTTTTGTATTAAGTCTATCATCTCCCAAGGATTTATTATTGATATATTTTCGTCAATCGCAGAAATAACATTATCCAATCCGCCTAACTGATTTGCCAACTTGTCAGAAAATAGTTTCATTTTCTCCCTTCTTTCTTCTGAATTTATTTTAGAACCAATAATCTCATCTCTTAAAAACTTTTGAGGATTAAATTCCCCTTCTTTTTGGTTATTTTCATCTTCAATGGATAAAAATATTTCTTTATCTGTTTTGTTTATTTCTTTTAGATATTGAGCATATAATATTTTTATATTATTAATCTTTTCTTCATCCATCTCTTTTCCCTTACCAAGGTCAAAAATAGCCTCTCTTGAGGTACCATCATCAGACACTCTCTTTGTATTCATTCCCATGACACACTCAAACATATCCCTTAATTGTATTCCTTTATAAGAGCCACATATTAAAAAATCCATCATTACATCTTCGTTTAATGAAATTTCTTTTTTTTCTGATTTTTTTGTTTTTGTATTTTCTTCATATATCTGAAATTTACCAAAATCTCCAAGTTTTTTAAATTCATTAAAAATATTTAAATATATCTTTGATGAGTCATATTCATCTAATGCCTCTTTAATATCAAGATACGAAGGCACAAATTCCTTTTTTTTATTTTCCTCGAAATTTGTTTCTATTTTTTCCATATTTTTTATTTAATAATGAAGCGACTATAATACTTGCGAAGGATGACGGAGCCATTCCGTAGCTTTAGCGAAGGATGGCTCGGGGACAGGGATTCGAACCCCGATCGCCAGGACCAAAACCTGGTGTCCTACCATTAGACGATCCCCGAATTTTTATTTTTCAGTATTTGCCTATTTTTTAACATACAACATTTTTTTGAAAGAAATTTAATTATTATTAATTGATGAAATTAAATTTCACCTTCTCTGATTTTTCTAAAATTTCTATGGTTGTATGCACTGATGGATTATCAGTGTGCATCAATTTAAATCTCGCCCCATAATTTTTAACAAGCGGAGTTAAAAATTCATCACCCCACGAAGGAGAAAATGTGATTATGCCATCAAAATCTACCACCACATCCTCTTGGGCTGAAATGTCTTTTAATAATGGCTGGAGTGCTGCAAATGCCTCCTTGCCAGTTTGCCTAGATATTAGCGCTGTTCCAAATTTTTTTAATCCAATAATCATATTATTAGTTTTAATTATTTAATTTTAATATTTAATTAATGCGATACAACCTCTTAAAAATTCATTTGAATCTCTAAAGTTTAAATTATTAGATGGCTCCTTGGTTATATCAAGTTCTACATCTCCTGATTGAAATAATAATCTTATTGGATTTTCTGAGATAACTTTTCTTACAAATTTTAAGCCGTTGCCTCTATCTTCCGGATCTCTTGCGGAAACTATTTCTGTGAAGGCTACCCACAGAGCATCTTTGTGATTGTCCAATTTTGGTCTTACCCTTTTTAAGGTTCTCAAAATACCCAATCCGCGATCAGCTAAAACAATTATTCTTTTTTTTAAATCATAGCCATAAAATATTCCAGTTATATCGGGCCAATTTCCTATATTATGATCGAAAGAATTATTTCCTATTTCACCAGCTATTGATACTATTAAGGGTAAAATATGATCTACAGAATGAGAATTCATTAACTCTGTCTGCATTCTTATAAGTCTTGCTTGAAATATTGAGATATCTGGGCAATAAAAAGAATGGGGTACTTCTGTGGGATTTGGATTTGCCGCCCACTCTAATGCTATCTTGAATAAATCAAGCATAAATAATTCAATGTCTTTTTCGGAATAATAGCGATTACCACCTGGAGATTTTCTAGTAGCCGACAAACGACCAGATTCATCCCATCGACGCAATGTATCTATTGATACCCCCAGTCTTGTTGCAGCTTCGCTTATTGTTATTAGATTAGATTCCATAAAAGATGATTTCTATAATTAAGTACATTTAATTTATCATATCTAAGCATCGCTGTCAAATATCTATGCAGTTGGATTTAACAAGCCTTTTAAAAATATAAATCTATGCATATGCCCGTAATATCTATGCATTATAAAAAGGTTGGAAAATCGCATTAATTAAGGGAAATTTATAACTATTTACATAATTTCTTGAGAAATCTCATATTCTCATCTGATAAGGGGTCATTATTTAATCCCTGAACCAACCAAAGCCCACTCCTACATATTTTCTCTATTGGCGAATGTTTTCCCAACCAATTATTAGAAGGGCAACAACCACAACATAATGATATAGTTGATATGATTTCAGATTCTAATTCTAATCTCTTTCTCTTATCGCCCACTTCAAAAACAACAAAGCTAAATTTTTTTTGAATACAATCAGAAACCAATCCTTCAATCTCGTCCTTCTTTTTTGAGTTAACAAGGTGGGAGTGATTATTTCTTGCCTCTCTTGTGGTCAAATCTAAATTCCATTTATCTATAAATCTATCCCCATTTTTATTTAATATCGCTCTGCCAATATTTTTTCTAAAAATACTCCTGTCTTTATTTTTATTTAAAAAATGTTGTTTTAGTCTTGATCTTAATTGATTTGTCCCATTATGAGTTCCTACTCTCACAATTCTATTATTATTGCCGTGGGCAAATTCTCCCTTCTCAAATAAAATATAAATTCCATTTTTAGGTATTTCTTTTTCGTCGAACGGAAATTTAAATTTTCTCATTTCATTGAAAAGATAATGGATTTCCTCACATTGATTATCTATTTTTCCAACTTTATTCTTAAGCCATTTAAGTTGCTTGCCAATCCCAAGATTCCCCATAGGAACTTCGTAATTTTTCATTTCTTTAATTAAATAATCTCTATATTTTTTGCCAGCCAAAAAAATAAATTTGTCATTTTCTAAATCAGCATATCTTTTTATTTTTCTTAATACAGACTTTGACCAATCTCTTATTTCATCACTACTCATATTATTTAATGTTCTATTGTAGGGAGCAACCCTCTTATTTAAATCCAGTAGCCCATACTCCGCTGACAAAATAAATATTTTATGAGGATTTTTTGATTGGGCATATTTCAAACTATATTTAAAAAGAGGGCTTTGATATAAATATTTTGCCTTTGCTGGTAAATTTGCTTTTTTACTTGAGCACGATATTAAGAATATTTTATTCATTATTTTTTTATGTCTTTTTAATAATATACCCAATCCCACCTCTATTATCAAGGCGGGTGGGAATTTATTTAAATAATCCATCCTTTGATATAAAAACTATCCCCTCCCCGCCTTCGGCGGGGAGGGGAGGCGATGGCTTTTTTTAATAATCCTTCCTTTGATGTATAATATATATATCAAAGGACGATGAGCCTGAATTTAAAAATCATTGTCTTAGTCCGTCAATGAATAATAAACCCGCCTTCGCCAACCCGCCTTCGCTAAAGCTTCGGCAGGGCAAGGGGCTTCGGCGAGGCGAAGTAAAAATATGCCAGTTAAAAAGAAAAAGGTTGCCCCAAAGAAAAAGGCGACCACAAAAAAATCAACTGCCAAAAAGACGACTGCCAAAAAAGTAGCACCTAAAAAAACTACAAGAAAAAAAATAGCACCTAAAAAAACAACCGCCACCAAAAAAAGAGTTGCTACAATGGGAGAATTAATGAGTAAAATGATGGGGGATGATTTTTGGGAATTAGTTTCAGAGCCAATAGAACAAAGCCAATTTCCAAAGGTCAATATCTCAGAAGATAAAGAAAATATAAAGGTAGTTGCAGATATTCCCGGTGTAGATCCAAAAAATATAGATATTAAAATATCAGATGATTTTATTGAAATAAATGGGTGGATGGGCGAAGAAGAGGAAGAGAAAAAGGATAAGTTTTATCGATATGAAAGAGAGGTTGGCGAATTTAGTAGGGGTTTTTCTCTCCCGGCAATAGTGGATTATGAGAATGCCGAGGCAGAGATAAAGAATGGTGTTTTACATATTATAATTCCTAAGTTGAGAGCAGGTGGAGGCAAGCCAAAGACAAGAAGAGTGAGGGTTAGAAAGGGGAAGTAGTTTTGTATTTAATTTTTTCTCATTCTTGAATTGATAATGCTAGATAATGCTAATAGTAATATATTGGCGTTTTGTAGTTTTTGGTAAAATAAATAAAATCCCCC
>JBFFCO010000038.1:0-6565 GCA_041559835.1 Minisyncoccia bacterium
CGAACGAAATAGAGAAATTTTAGATTTTTTGAAAAGAGTAATTACTCAATTTAATAATCTAAGATTAATTCTATAAAATATTTATAATTTAGCAATTTTTTAAATACTTAATTTATTAACAAGATTATTGAATTGCTCTCCCCTATCAAACTCATTATTAAATTTCTCAAATGACTTTGAGCCGGGCGAAAAGATAATAGTTGCCGAATTGCTTTCGCTTGCTATTCTTATCGCCTTATCAAAACATTCTTTCAGAGAATCAAATTCAATCACTTTTTTCCATTCAACCTCCTTCTTCATCTTATCAGTCGCACTTCCAGAAAGAAAAACAACATTTTCTGTTTTGAAATATTTTTTCAAATACTTTGCCCACTCTGAATAATCCAAGTCCTTATCTGTTCCACCAGTTATTAAAACAACCTTATCGCCACCTCCATTATTAGAAAATCTTTTGATGGCAGAAATACCTGCCTCTGGAGAAGTAGATGCTGTATCGTTATATATTTTTAATCTGCCATTATTAAAAACTAATTCTTGCCTAAACTTAATTTGAGGAATTTCATCAATCCCCCTCACGATATCACTTATAGAAATTCTATTTTTTAAAGAAACTAAAATGGCTGGCAGAATATTTTCCAAATTATGACTTCCCCATTTTTCAACAAATTTCTTTGTATGAAAAATAAATTTTTCCTTGCCATTTTCTCTGAAAAACATCTCCCCTTTTTTAACAAATATTCCATTTAATTGGGCTGGTAAATTAGAAGTAGAGAAAAACAATATTTTTGCCCTTGGCTTCATCTTGATAAAAAAGTTCGTCCATTTATTTTTATAATTCAAAATCAAAAAATCACTCTTGCTTTGATTTAAAAATACATTTGATTTCGTTAGAGCATATTCCCTAATTTCCCCATTATGTCTATTTAGATGATCTCTGTAAATATTTGTGATGACTGCTATTTTTGGAGAAAATTTGACTCTGTTTACTTGCTCCAAAATACAGGATGGGCATTCAATAATTACTGGCTTCCCCTTCTTTATTTTATTTATATTCCCTATCAAAGAATTTTCAGGAGAATTTCCTATCGGCTTTATTCCTTTAAATTTTTTTCTTAATAGATGGGCTATCCAATTTGAAGTGGTTGTTTTCCCTCTTGTGCCGGTAGTGGCAATTATATTTTTTGATGGGCTATTTTTATAGAATAGAGTGAGTTCGTCTTCTATTTGTTTATTATTTTCTTCGGCAATTTTTAAAAAGGGGTTGTTTAATTGAATATCTTGATTTAAGACAATAATTTCATTATTAATAAAGTCTTCTTTTCTATGCTTTCCTAATACAAATTTTTGCTTGTCTTTATTTTTTAATTTAAGAATTGATTCTTTTAATTGACTTCTCTTTTTTAAATCTGTGATGGTCAAAATAGCTCCTTGTGAAATGAGCCAATTTGCGATATTTACTCCACCACCCAATATCCCCAATCCCATCAATAGAACCTTTTTGTTTTTAAATTTATTTTTATTCATTTTTATATATTATTTTGAATTACGAAATAGAAAAATTATCCATCTCCTGTCATTCCTGCGAAGGCAGGAATCTCCGTTTTGCCATGGTTTTTAGACCCCCGCCTTCGCGGGGGTGACAGAAAGAGAAATTTATAAAGTTATGAAAAAAAGCATTTCGTAATTCAAGGTATATTATTATTTTACACATCGTTATCATAATTACAAAAAAGGAGACCTTCGCAGGTCCCCACTATCATAAGGTAAGAGAAGCATCACATCAATACCAAAAATATGCTTGATTGATAATGCTATTTATAAAATCTTTTTTAAACATAACAAATTTAATAAGAATTTTGCTTTCATCATCAGGAATTTTAGATTTCAATTCGACCACCATTTTTAAATAACAATCTGCTATTCTAAATAGAATTCCATGAGGAAAAAGACTGCCATAGATAAAATTATCAGATAATAGCAATATTGTCTGACTTTCAAAATGTCCAATTTCCAAATTCAACAACTCAATTTCCTCCGGTAAATTAGAATCATCAGATTTTATTTCCCTCCTCAAATATTCAATTTCCAAAACTAAAAAAATCAATAATTCTTTTAATTCATTTTTTAGAGAATCCCTTGTAATTCCAATTCTTGTAAACAAATAATCCAATGGAATCCTTTCTCTTAATTGGAATATTTTTTTTAATGCCCTTAGACACCTTTCTCTACCGAGTTCCAATCCCTCAAAGTCAATAAAATCTTTCAGGGCGGGGTATTGATTATTCCAACACTCAACCCAACCATCCTGCTTTATTACAAGTTGAATTTCTTCGTCTGATAATGGTG
Organism: Minisyncoccia bacterium; assembly: GCA_041559835.1. Lineage (GTDB taxonomy): Bacteria > Patescibacteriota > Minisyncoccia > UBA6257 > JAAZHW01 > JBFEPE01. Next base: position 2,347 of record JBFFCO010000038.1, read on the forward strand.
CTTGGCATTCACCTTCCACAATTCGTGGTTTGTATTTCCCAATCTCTTCTAACCAAAAATCTGTTATTCTTCTCGCCTCTTCTTCCGATATTTTTTTATATCCCATAATAAACCTCCATTTATATTTTTTAAGACAAATTGTCTCTGCCTTACATATAATCACAATTTTAAGCCATTGTCAAATTTGCCTTGCCTCGCCGAAGCCCGCCATAGGTGGACATACTGCCTTGTCGGAGGCGGGGATCATATCTTCTTTGCCCCCGCCCGCCGTAGGCGGGCGGGGGGATAATTTCTCTCTCCAAAAAAAATCATCCTCTCATTATTTTATATTCAAAAAATCTTTACCTATTTACTAAAACAAATCTAGCAAAAAAGAGACAAAAGCCAAGAGTAATAAATGTGTAACAAAAAAGAGACGGGGATGTCTCTATAAAGAACATAAAAATCAGACTAATTATCTGTGATAATCATTCTTGGCATATGAGATCGGCCATTCCCATTTTGGGGGGCACTCTGAGGATGGGAATGATTATCCCCCTCCTTTAAATTATCCAACTCACTTAACTCACTCTCACTTATTACATTTGATTCAATCTCATCCTCGCCACTATCACTATCATTGATATTATCATTATTATTTTCACTCTCGTCTATCTTATTATCAACATCATCATCAACTATTGCCTTTGATATTAAAACCTCTTCCTCATTAACTTCTTTTTCTTTCTCATGAGACTCATCCTCTTTTTTCAATAGAGAATAAACAGACATCTTATTTCTATCTCTTTCTATTCTGCTCAACTTTCTCTCCTCTCTTTTTTTAGATTGATTATCCCAAAATCCTTGAATAGCCAAAACCATACCTCCAAATATATTTTTATAAGTTTTTTTATTATTAATATTTTCAGCATCCTCATTATTTATCAATCTCTTTCCAAAAATTAACCATAACAATATTACCAATAGCAAAAGATTAAGAATAGAAATTCCTTCCGCTAATCCAATATTCAAGTCGCCAAATCCATCAAATAAAGAGCCCAAAAAATAATTAAGTTTAAGAAGATTGCCCTCTTCATCCGACATATCTAATGAATAAAGGAATGTCGTTGGAGTAGGTTGAGGAGAAGGAGTTGGAGGAATATTTGGTGTTGGAGTTATTGTTGGATTGCTCCCCTCTCTGCCAAATACCGAAAAATATCCATCTGCAGTCCTACTCAATCCCACTACTATATTTGCGGTGATGTCTCTTCCACTAGAAATAGTATTCCAAACACCATCCTTCTTTTCACTATTCTTCATTGAAAATGTCGCCTCATTAAATCCATTGGCATAATATTGAGGATAAGAAAATGTAACAGACATATCTTTTGACAAACTCACATCTGCACAATTTTCATCTTTTAATGTAAATTGGACAATTTTATTGCCAATCATTTTTAGATTGCCTATGTCTTTATTTAAGTTTGGTAAATTCGCTGGATCCTGAATAAGCATCCTCAAGGCCGCTGGCCTGTCAATTGATTGCTGAGGAATAATAGCCCTCACTGAGAAACCGTCCGCTAATCTCATCAAACAATTTCCTCCACCATCCGCAGTCACCCAACAAGCCGCCTGATATTGCGGAGTAGCAAAAACATAATTATCGCATAGATAAGGTGGAATTACGGGCGGAGTTGGAGATGGGGTAAATGTAGGAGTTGGCGAAGGAGTTGGCGTCTCTCCCGGCTGACATTTATTTCCGCAGCCACCGGGTGGAGTGGGAGTTGGAGAAGGGGTTGGTGATGGAGATGGACTTGGGCTTGGACTTGGTGATGGACTTGGACTTGGACTTGGCGATGGTGATGGTGATGGACTTGGACTTGGCGATGGTGATGGAGACGGCGAAGGAGATGGGGTTGGTGTTGGAGTTGGAGATGGGCTTGGGGATGGCGACGGGCTTGGACTTGGCGATGGTGATGGGCTTGGAGGAGATAAAACAATAACCCTTACTGATTTTGAAACAGATCCACCATCCCCATAACAAGTGAGTGTATAATTAGATGTTTTTGTCGGCCAAATCCTAAAAGAACCTTTTACTGGTTTTTCATTACCATTCCAACCAGAGCCACTTAGACCACCGGATGCCATACAATAATTAGCATTATTTGATGACCATTTTAAATCAGAATATCCATTTTGATTAATGGTTTTCGGGTTGGCGGTAAAATCAAGAGTTGGAGTTGGGATTGGACAAAAAGAAGTCTCAGCAATACTTGTTCCTGAGAATGACGAATATCCATCACTATTATATGCCCTCACTTTATAAGCATATGTTTCATTCTCCACGACATTTTTATCTTGATAAGATGTAATACCTACTCCAACACTTCCTATTTTTGAAAAAACTAAAAGATAAAGATCATTTGCTCTCCAAATTTCAAAGCTTGATGTAAATCCTGAATTATCCAACCATGAAAGATTAATTTGATTGCAAGAAGCAGTCGTTGCTGATAAAAATGTGGGGTATGATGGTGGAGAACCTGCTGAAACAAATGAAGGGCCTGGGATTATTAAAAAATAACCAATCAAAATCATGGCAAATAAGGTTAAATATTTATTTCTTTGACAATTTTTATTATTCATAATATTTCGCCATTATATCAGATAATAAAAAATTTGTCAAATATAATTTTGGCCATTTCAATATCTATTGATTTTTATAAAATTTATACATCCTCCCCCGCCCCACAATTCTCCCTCTGTCACCCCCGCGAAGGCGGGGGTCTAAAAAGATGGCAATTGGGTGGTAGTAGTAAGGTAGAGATTCCCGCCTTCGCGGGAATGACAAGAAAAAAAGGATGTAAAGACAAAACTTAGATTCCTCCGACTTGACCAACGAATTGATAGACGGGCAAGACAACAGAGAGGGCAATTCCTCCAACAATAATTCCAATAACCAAAAGCATTATCGGTTCCACCAAAGAAACAAGAGACTTAACAGCAGTATCAATTTCTGACTCATAAAAATCAGCCAGTGTCACTAATATCTCTTCTGTATGACCAGCTTGCTCTCCAACAGAAATAAGGGTTCTAATGGATTGAGGGAAAACCTCCTCCCCGCGAAATGCCTCTCCTAATGTCAATCCCCTTGCCAATCCCTCATCAGCAACCCTTAATATCGCCTTCTTCATATCTTGATGATTTATTGTTGTGGATGTTATTTTAAGATTTTCCAAAATGGGCAATCCCGATTTCATCAAAGAACCAAATGTTGCTGAAAATTGCTGATATGAAATTGTTTTTAAAATATTTTTAACAACAGGTATTTTATAAATCAATCTATCAAAAAATAATCTTCCTGATGAAGAATATTTAAAAAGAACAAAGATTGCTAAAATTAAGATCCCGATGAATAATGCAATATAGCCACCAAAACTTGATGTGAAAGAAGAGATGCTAAAAATAACCCTTGTTACACCAGGAACTTTTATATTGCTCTCCAAGAACATTGAAGAAATTCTTGGAATGGCGAATGTAACAAGCAAAATCAAAATTCCCGCTGATGCGACAACTAATAATATTGGGTAAATCAAGGCAGACCTTATTCTTTGGCGGAGATCTCTTTGTTTTTCTAGTGATTGGCTGAGGTCAGCAAAAATCTTATCTAAATTTCCTGATGTCTCCCCTGCTCTTATCATATTAGTAAAGACACTTGAGAACATTTTTGGATATCTTTCAAATGTCTTATAAAATGGCAGTCCCTTTTCTAAATTTTCTCTAATCTCTAATAATAATGATTTCATTGCTGGCTTCTCAAAGTCATTCATTAAAATATCTATTGCCTTAAAGAGGTCTGTCCCTGAACGGAGCATCAATGCTAAATACTTTGTTAAGAAAATTTTATCCGTGAGGGATATTGGTGAGCCAATTGTGATATTTAATTTTGATTTTAATGTTTTTGCTTCCTTAATTTTTAAAGGAGTTAGTCCCTTATTTTTTATAAATTCCAAAACGGCAGTGGCATCTTTGAAGTCGCCACTTGCCTCAATCATTTTCCCTGTTTTGTCTGACGCAGTGTAGTGAAATAGCATATTTTTTCTTATATTTTATATTATAATTTTATCATATTTTATATTTTTATTAAAATGAAAATATAAAATGAAAAATATTGATTCTTTTGCCATAATAGATATAATAAAAAATATGCAAGAAACAAATTTTGAAAGCCAAAATTTAGAAA
>JBFFCO010000039.1:0-6386 GCA_041559835.1 Minisyncoccia bacterium
AGTGGGTGTGAGTTTTCCATAATTATTTGCATAACCTTTATTATGCCTAAACTCACATTTTTTACAAAATGGGCTTGTTTTGGGCTCATTTTGTATTGTAATCAATACTCATTTGGGGCTCATCTTGTATTGGACAAGACTTTCCCTTCAAAAAAAAATAATATAGTGTAATATATTATATGTCGGGAATAATAAAGAAGAGAACACCCCGTCGCCCTTCGGTCGCCACCCCTCTATAAGAGGGGAATAAAACCCGCCCGCCTTCGTCAAGACTTCGGCGAGGCGAAGCAGAATGTCCGCCTCTAGCGGAGAATGACAAGAAAGATAATAATTAATTATTAAACAAAAACATGGAATTTGAAATATTAGGTGAATTAACAAGAATTCTAATCTTATCAACATTATCATTTGTAGTAGCAATTATCTCTGCTCCTATTCTTATTAAATTTCTAAAAAAAATGAAAGTAGGTAAGCAAATAAGAGGAGATGGAGATACACCAATATTCACAAAACTCCACTCTAAAAAAGAAGGCACCCCAACAATGGGAGGAATAATAATTTGGCTCACCACAGCAATTTTAGCACTTATCTTTTGGATATTATCATATTTTTTTGATGGAGTATTTGAATATTTAAATTTTATTAGCAGGCCAGAAACATATCTACCCCTATTCGCTTTGATTATCGCCGCTCTTATCGGACTTTTTGATGATATATTAGGAATATTAAAAATAGGACCAAGCGGAGGAGGGCTAAAAGTTTCTCACAAAATAATTCTATTCTCTGCTATCGCATTAGTAGGAGCAGTTTGGTTTTTCTTTAAATTAGATTGGAGTAGCATTCACATTCCCCTATTAGGAGATTTAGAATTAGGATTTTGGTATATCCCATTTTTTATGGCCATTATTATTGCTGTCGCATTTGCCACAAATCAAACAGATGGATTAGATGGATTGGCGGGAGGAACCATCCTCTTCTCTTATTTATCATTAGGGGCAGTTGCCTTCGTCCAAGGAAAATATGATTTAGCCGCCCTCACTGCAATTATCTCGGGCGGATTAGCCGCCTTTCTTTGGTTTAATATTTATCCAGCAAAATTCTTTATGGGCGACACAGGAGCAATGTCATTAGGAATTACTCTAGGAATTATAATAATGATAACTGACACCTCACTTCTCTTGCCATTCTTTGGGTTTATTTTAATAATAGAAGCACTGTCCACCGTCATTCAAATTGCAAGTAAAAAAATAAGGAAAAAGAAAGTTTTTATTTCCGCTCCAATCCATCATCATCTTGAAGCACTGGGCTGGCCAGAGACACAAATCACAATGAGATTTTGGATTTTATCGGCTATTTTCTGCTCTATTGGATTAGTGATATTCTTTATTGATAAATTCCTATAATTTGACATTTTATTTAAATTGTGTTAATATCAAAAAAATATGCAAAAATTATTTTCACTAATAATATTACTTTATTTATTTGTATTCTCCTGCTACGGGCTCTTTTTCTATTATCAATTAAGCCCTGTATCAGCAAATATAGATAGCACCCTAATTAATCCCGAAGATAATGGCCTTTTTGTCATAAAAGAAGGCGAGGGGGCTTCTTCTGTTGCCGAAAGATTAGAAGATAATGGATTGATAAGATCATCTTCGGCATTTAAACTTTATTTACTGATGAAAGGAAGAATATCAAAAATCAACCCAGGGGTATATGATTTGCTATTCGGAGGAAACAGCCGAGAAATTGCTAATATTATTACCAAAAGAGGAAATCAAGAAAATGTAAAAATTACAATCCCCGAAGGATGGACAATACAAATGGTTGAGAACAAACTTTCAGAAAAGGGAGTTATCACTGGCAGAAAACTTACCGAATTAAAAATCGGCGATTTTTCAAATCAGTTTAGTTTTTTAAAAGAATTTCCTCAGGAAAATAATTTGGAAGGGCTCTTGTTCCCTGACACTTATGAATTTGAAACAAATTCTCTATCAAGAGATATTGCGATAAAATTCTTAGAAAATTTTGAAGATAAGTTCTTTTCAAATTTTAAAGAATCTAGCAACAAAGAAAGTTTCTCCTTGTTAAAATCGATAATCATCGCTTCTTTAATTGAGGCAGAAGCACCATTTTTTGAAGATAGAGTTTTGGTGAGCGACATTATTCATAAGAGACTGAATAACAATTGGCCACTACAAATCGATGCAACTATTGTTTATTATAAATGCTTCATTGAAAATGAGGGTTATGGATGTAGGAGTTTAAAGAGGAGTGATTTGAAAAAAGATTCGCCCTATAATACTTATACGAGATTAGGATTGCCCGTTGGTCCAATTGGCAACCCCGGTATTTCTGCGATTAGAGCGGCTATCAATTCAGAGGATAGTTCATATTGGTATTATATTTCCGACCCAAAGACAAGAAAAACAATTTTCTCTGCAACATTAGAGCAACATAATTTAGCAAGAAATAAGTATCTAAGATAGTTTTGATGTTTTTATTTGAGATTATTTTTTACAAAATCTTTGTAATATTTCTCATCAACCACCATTTTTTTAGATATTTTCCAAAGAATCTCAAATTGAGCCCTCATTAGTTGAACTGCCTCCTTGCTTTCTAAAATAAAGCCAAAACTTTCTTTTTTTGATGATATAAACATCACTTTGTTGGCATAAATCCAATATCCCATTGAGCAGTCAATTCCGCCCGACATTATCCTTATTTCTCTCTTAAATTCCTTTCCGCTCCCAACAAATGGATTCTTTTTGGGGTCAATTGATTTTTCTTTAGGCCAAATAACCCTCGCGAAGATATTTTGTTTAGCCCTCTTAATAATCGCATTCTCTATTAAAAACTCTTTCCCCAATATATCCACCATATCTTTAAATGGCCAAAAAGCCTCAGTGGATATATCTCTATAAAGGAGGACATCCTTCAGCATTTGCCTAATACCATCTCTCCCCTCAAAATATGTAAATTTTGGTTGAATAAAATCAGTCTTTTCTCTATTTTTCATATCGGGCAGGATGTTTTGATAAGCATCTTTGATTTTTTCAAATCTATTTATTTGATTATTGATAATATCCGTTATTTTTTCAGGGGGAGTGGATTGCCAAATTTTGATACCTGATTTTTGGCTTTGAGATACCATCTCTTTTTGGGATAATTCTTGTAAAAATCCATAAAGGGATGATCTTGGTATGCCTAATTTCTTTGATAAATTACCGGCTGAATTTGGACCACTCTCAACGAGAAATAGATATATTTCGGCATGGATGCTTTTTAGCCCTAAATTTTTAAATATTTTATCTAACATATTTTCATATTTGTCGTAAATCGCCGACACTATTTACAATATCTATTATTAAGATAATGTCAAATTAGATAATATCTGTCAAAAATTAAAAACAGGAGGATTTAAAAATGAAAAAGGAAACTTTCACAAAGAGGTTTAAGGTGTTTATTCAAAAAATAAGAAGGCAAGGATTAGAATTGGCGGAATTAGAGGGCAACAACCACTTAGGAAATATTGATTTTTTAATTGATTCTCTCTACCAAATATATGAAGAAGGGATTATTATGACTGACGATATCATTAGCCAAAAGATTTATGAAGAGTTAATACGGTTTGATACTGACAAAAGTAATTGGGAGTTTTTTCCAGAAAATCGCTTTTTAATGTTTCTTGCTCTAATTAAGATGTTGAATATTGTGGATAAAAAGTATTGGCAACATCATATGCCAGTGCTTGCTATATTAAATCAACTCAAAATACATGTAGGACTAGGAATAGATAGAGAAAAGAAAGAAAAAATAATCAAATACATCATGGAAGAAAAATTGATTCACTATAAAATGATCCACTTAGTTATATCAATTTTAAAAATTGATCTATGGGGAGGGTGATATGTCTTTGAATTATAAAAAGTGGTTTTTGAGTGAAGTTGAGAAGGCGATGAGAGAATCAGGAATGACACGGGAGAAACTTATGATTCTCAAAAGGAGATTTAAGAGAGAAAGAAGGCCAAATGAGAAATTAAAGTCAATCATTAAAGACTACTCCAAAATTTATGAAATGAGAGGATTGAGAACAGCAAACATAAATAAGCAACTTGAAAAATGGCGGAAAGTTTTACCCAATTTGAAAGGCGGAATTGCAAATAAGGATATGAAAATTGATACAATAACAAAAAGATTGATCAACGGAAAATTTGTTATTCCATTTTGGGAAAGAATGGGCTCAAATCGTATTGAAGCAACTATGGAAATGATAAGAATCTTGAAAGAAAATTCACCTTTTGAATTTAAACAAGAAGAATCTGAATTGAAAGAATGGTTTATTGATATGAAATTGAATATTTATAAACAAACACAAGATCTTTTTAAAAAGATGGCGAAGCAGAAGGATAATTTTTTTATTGCCCCCATACAAATAGGAACAATAGAAAAAACTCTAAGGGGATCTCATTATTATATGTATGATAATGAGTATGAATTGGGAATGTTTGAATTGTTTGCATCTCTTTTTCAACACCCTGAAGCATTTATTAATGATATTAGTTATATTTATTGTTCAGGAGATATTGCTTATTCATCAAAGACGAGAGAGCGAGCGGATATTGAGCCACGAGTTCATATCGCCGGTAAAGAAATTGAAATAGAGTTTCTTATGAATTGTTTTTCAAGTAAAAGATATATTTCTTGTTTTGTTGATTGAATAGAAAAGCCCTTGGTGAGATATCTCGCCGAGGGCAATTTTTATTATGCCGAGATTAAATTTTTTAAGAGAAAATTATCGAGATAATAGGGTCGCTAACTCATTCGGGTTGAGAGAATGAGTTTGGGCACTCTCTAATGATATTTCCCCTTGCCTTACCAAATTAGCAAGACAACGATTTAGTGAAATCATTTTTTCTTGAACACTTGTCTCAATAACTAAATCAATTTGATATGTCTTATCTTCACGAATAAGATTTCTTATTGCTGAGTTGGTTATCATTATCTCATAACCGGGGATTCTGCCTCCTGAAAGTCTTGGAATTAATCTTTGAGAAACAATACCTAAAAGAGTGGAGGCCAACTGAGACCTTATTTGTCCTTGCTGGGCAGCTGGAAAACTATCAATAATTCTATCCACTGTTTGAGCGGCCGAATTTGTATGAAGAGTTGAAAAAACTAAGTGGCCTGTTTCAGCAGCCGTGATAGCTGTTTGCATAGTATCTCTGTCTCTCATTTCTCCTATCATTATTACATCAGGGTCTTGTCTTAAAATAGACCTCATTCCACGATTGAAGCTTGGAGTATCGCTGAGAACTTCTCTTTGGTCAATAATTGACCTATCTTGAGTAAAGACATATTCCATTGGGTCCTCAATGGTAATTATATGCTCCGTTCTTTTATGATTTATTTCATCAATTAATGCCGCCAATGTTGTTGATTTTCCTTGACCTGCTGGACCAACAACCAAAACAAATCCTTGATTGGGATAAGTGAAATCATGAAGGACAGGTGGTAAATTCAATTCCTCAATTGTTTTTACTTTGGAGGGTATCAACCTTAGAGCGGCCGCGACATTTCCTTTTTGAAAATATACATTTACTCTAAACCTTGCCTTATCATTTAAGCTGTGAGAAAAGTCTAATTCTCTCTCTTGAATAAATTCATCCCAGCGATGATCTGGCACCAATGCTCTTGCCATATTTTCTGCCATTTCTTTTGTCATCACCTCCTCCTTGCTTAATGCTGTGAGTCGTCCATCAATTCTCAATGTTGGTCTTCGCCCAACGGCGAAATGTAAGTCGGAGGCCTTTTCCTTGGCCGTTAAGTCTAATAGATAATCTAATTTTTCTTTATGTGGATTAAATTGTTCCATATGTTTATTATTTAAGCAATACTCTTAATACTAATCTAATTTTTTTATTAATCTCTCCCTGCCCGCCGAAGGTGGCACATCCGCCTATGGCGGACGGGCAGGGAGAGATATTGATTGCATATTCTATTACAATAATTATATCATAAATAAAATAAATCAAAAATAAACTTGACAAGTTCTTAAAAATGCGCAAGATAAATAATGGTCAGAGGTTTAAAAATTAAATAAATATAGAGGGAGATTATAATGGAAAAAATAAAATTTGAAGTAGAAAATTTATTAAGAATTGAAGGACTTCTTCATATTAAGGCAAAAGTTGAATTTAAAATCATCTTCACCTTATTATTATTTAACATTGCTTTTAAAGTCAAGAATAAAATTGAAAAAGAAAAACATTTATTTAATAAGATTATTCTTTTATATTACGATGAAAAAGTAAAATTTGAAGACTTGTCTCATGAAATTGAAAAAGTAATAACAAATAATATTATTGGGAAAATTAATATTTTTA
>JBFFCO010000040.1:0-6354 GCA_041559835.1 Minisyncoccia bacterium
ATTGATAATGCTAGATAATGCTAATAGTAATATATTGGCGTTTTGTAGTTTTTGGTAAAATAAATAAAATCCCCCCGCCCCGCCTTGCGGGGCGGGGGGATTTTATAGTTCAAAAATATTATCAAAATTTGACGATGGGGGAAAAATATGATTAGATATAATTGAAGATTTAAAAATTAAAATAAGGAGAAAAAAAGATGAATATTATAAGCACTGATAAAATAAAAGAAATATTCAAACTGCACCAACTTGAATTCAGTGGCATTGGAAGAAGGCTAATGCTTTCCTCTGACTCATCAAGAATAGTCATTCCAGTCCCAAAATTTTCTTATCAATTATTTGAAAATTTTAAAAAAAATGGCAATATCAAAGTAAGCGACCACATAGTCCAAAATGCCCTATTTTCGGCCAATCTTAATAACGCTCGGAGTAGAACAATAAAGGGGTGGTATTATCTGTCATCTAAAGAATACAACAATTCAGAAAACAAAAAAGATTTATTAAGTCTTGGCGTGTCTTTATACTGTATGATATGCCTCAATACCGAAAAAAAACATGCCGTGCTGAAAGATGGCCTTTATTTGACAAAATCAAATATTAGAATTGATAACCCCTGTGGCTACCTGAAGAATTGCCCAGCCGGGATTTTAGTCTTTAAAGACGAGACAAAAATCATCCCGATGACTTTTGGAAATGATGATGACTCATTTAAAGAAAATTTTGGATTAAAAAAAGTTTTTTTGAGATTGAGCAAGAGAATGTAGCGGAAATAAAAAACCGCACAAGAGATGGTTTCGGCCGTCTCATTTTTATTTAAAAATAAATATTCAAAATTTGACGATGGGGGAAAAATATGATTAGATATAATTGAAGATTTAAAAATTTAAAAAGTCCAAAAATGGAGGCATAAAATGCTAATGAATAGAGAAAATCCTCAAAATGTTTTTTTTATGATTTTGGCCAAGAATATTAACTGCCAAAATCATATATACGATGACATTAAAAACACTATTATAGAGTGCGCGGAAAAAATATCCCCACCGCCGAATGGTTGTAACATTGTTTTTATTCATCAAGATCATCTTCCCTTAAAGAAATTAGTGGTTGTGACATCGCGAGAATTGAGCGATGACGAAAAAGAATCATTCAGAAAAGAGTGCAATGATGATTTTGATGATATTTCTTTTTGGGCATGGTAGGTAATGCCCATTTTTTATTAAAACATTAGATATTTCCCCACCCCGCCCGCCAAAGGCGGATTATACTCCGGCGGCCTGCCCGCCTTCGGCGGGGAATCTTCGTTTTGCCGTGTTATTTAGACCCCCGCCTGCGCGGGGGTGACAAGAAGAGAGCATTCCGTAATTCAAAGTATGATATAATATTAAAGTCGTAAAAAGCTATAAATAATCCCCCCCCCGCCACAGGCGGGGGGGGATAGTGAAGTAGCATGCTATAATATTAAAGTCGGAAATTATAATTAAGGTTAAAAAATATGGAAAATAAAAATTGTTGTGGAAATTGTTGTTGGGGTGATGGCAGCCAAAGAAATTGGGTTTGCTCCGCTCTAATAATATTTCTAATTGTTGGCTCGTTGGTAGCAATAGTATGGGGATGGTCAGTTCTTAAGAAAACAGGATTGCCTGCTCCCGGCTCACCGATGCTATTTGTTTCAGCAGAGGGAAGAGTGACTGTTGTTCCTGACTTAGTCAAAATAAATTTCTCCGTTGTTTCACAAGGAGAGGATTATTCAGAAATCCAAAGAGATAATGATTCAAAAATGAAAGAAGCGACAGATTATTTAAAGGAAGAAGGAGTGGAAGAAAAAGATATAAAGACGGTTCAATATAATTTGTCTCCTCAATATGATTATAGCTGGTGTAGGCAAGCAGGCGACCCATTTATTTCTTGCTCTCCAAGAATATCCGGTTATCAAATAACTCAACAAGTAGAAGTGAAAATTAGGGATTTGAGTAAGGCGGGAAGCATTGCGGCTAATTTGCCTGAAAAAGGAGTTAATCAAATAAATTCACTTGTTTTCACGGTTGATGATTTAGACTTATCAAGAGCTGAGGCGAGAAATGAGGCAATTATGAAAGCGAGAGAAAAGGCGATAAGTATTGCTGCAAGTTCAGGGATAAAGTTGGGTAGGGTCGTGAATTTTAGCGAGTCTGATTTAAGCCAAAGAGATGATAGGATATTTACAATAGAATCTGCTGGACTGGGCAAGGGGGGTGGCGGAGATATTCCCCCATCACCACTTCAAGCCGGCTCACAGGATGTTGTAGTTTATGTAAATATGTCTTTTGAGATTAGATAGATAGGATTGATGAAGTGAATCAAAAAAACCACCCCGAATGGGGCGGTTTTTTTAAGAAAGAATTTGTCTAATCCAAAATCCAGCAATTCCGAATGATATTCCGACATTATATGATTCTTTTTGTCCAACCATTGGAATTTCTATTATCTCATCACATCTCTTGATTGTCGCAGATGATAATCCATCAATCTCATTCCCTAAAATAATTGCGATTTTTTTATCGCCCTTCTTTATTTTTAATTTTTCTAAGAAAATTGATTTTTTTGTTCCGGATTCTAAACCAAGAATTAGAAATCCATCTTTTTTTAATTCTTCCAAAAGTCGCCAGCAGGATTTTTTCTTTTCCCAAAGTATATGCTCTTCTGCTCCTAATGCAGTTTTTGATATATTTTTCTTTTGTCGTCCGTCAATTGGAGCGGGTGTAAATCCGCATAAGTAAATTTTTGAGAATCCTAATCCGTCGGCTGTCCTAAATATTGAGCCGACATTATATAGACTTCTTATGTTTTCTAATATCACAATTAATTCCTTTTTTGATGGCATATAGTGTTAATTATATTTATTTTATTTAAAAACAAAAACTCCTGAATGAAATCAGGAGTTTAAAGAAAATAATTAGAATTGAGGCATGCCGGCTGGCGAAGGATGTCCGCCACCACCTTGATGCTCATCCTTGTCCTTTTCCTCAACAACAACCGCCTCGGTAATTAAGAACATAGAAGCAGCAGAGACAGCATTTTGAAGAGCAGTCTTTACAACTTTGGTTGGGTCAACAATTCCCGATGCAATTAAATCCTCATATTTACCAGTAGAAGCATTATATCCAAATCCACCTTCTCCCTTCAAAACCTCATTCAAGACAACACCACCATTTGCCCCAGCATTTTCAGCAATTTGCTTGAGAGGTGCTTTGATGCTTTCTAAAACAATTGATGCTCCAACTAACCTAGAAAAATCTTGTGGATTTTTCTTTAACTCATCTAATATCCCCAATGATTGTTGGTATGCCCGAGTGAGAGCAAGACCTCCGCCGGGAACAATTCCTTCCTCAACAGCGGCACGAGTAGCGGCAACTGCATCCTCTATTCTGTATTTCTTTTCGCCCTGCTCTGTTTCAGTAGCTGCCCCAACTTTTATTACAGCAACACCTCCAGAAAGTTTGGCTAATCTTTCTTTTAATTTATCCTTATCAAATTCAGAATCAGTTGATTCTATCAGTGTTTTTATTTGAGACGCCCTTGCATCAATCTCATTCTTTTCGCCCCTTCCATCAACAATAGTTGTGCTTTCCTTATTTATGATAACTCTTCTTGCCCCGCCCAAATTATTAACCTCTGCAGATTCCAATTTTCTTCCCAATTCTTCTGAGATAAATTCAGCTCCGCAAACAGTGGCGATATCGGCAAGCATATCTTTTCTTCGGTCGCCAAATCCAGGGGCTTTCACTGCCACTGCATTAAAGATACCTCTTAATTTATTAACAACTAATGTTGCTAATGCCTCGCCATCAACATCATCTGCGATGATGAGCATATCTTTTTTACCTGATTGAGCAACTTTTTCTAATAGAGAAACGATATCGGAAACAGATGATATTTTTTTATCTGTAACCAAAATATATGGGTCTTCCAAAACTGCTTCCATTTTTTCAGCATTAGAAATCATATATGGTGAGATATAGCCCCTGTCAAATTGCATTCCTTCTACGACTTCCTTGCTTAGTCCTATTGTTTGAGAATCTTCAACGGTGATAACTCCGTCCTTGCCAGCTAATTCTATGACTTCGGCAATCAACTTACCAACTTCGGGGTCTCTTGATGAAATAGTGGCTACTTGGCTAATTTCATCTTGTGTGGAAATTGGTTTGGAGATGCCCTTCAATGCTTCAACAATTTTTTGATGGGCTTCTTCCATACCTCTTTTTATATCCATCGGATCAACACCCGCCTCAACATTCTTAATTCCTTGTCTGATAATTGCCTGAGCTAAAACGGTTGCTGTTGTTGTTCCGTCTCCAGCGGTATCATTTGTTTTGGAAGCAACTTCCTTTACTAATTCGGCTCCCATATTTTCAATCTTATCAGCCAATTCAATGTCTTTGGCGATAGTTACTCCGTCAAATGTAACAGTTGGGGTGCCAAAACCCCTATCTAATATAACTGCTCGGCCTTTAGGGCCTAATGTTGTTTTTACGGCATCGGCTAATTTGTCGACACCTATTTTCAATCTTTTTCTTGCTTCAGATTTGAAATGAATTTTTTTTGCCATTTTTTTGATTTGATTTTGATTATTTTTTAATAAATTTAATAACCAAAATCTTAATTAATATTTTTTCGACTTAGAAAAATAATTAGCAATTGATTAATATCTCGCCCCTCGCTCCTTCGGAGCGAGGCAATGATAATTAATTGACTCTAATAAATAATTTATATCTTGCTTTTCGCTCCGAAGGAGCGAGGTGGGGATTTTTTAATTATCATCAACCAATCTAATTCCAGAAATAAAATAACTAATCAATTATTGCAAGAATATCGCTTTCTGAAATTAGCAAATATTCTTTGCCATCAATCTTTATTTTTGAAGGACTATATCTTTCAAAAATTACCTTATCCCCAACCTTTATTTCCATAGGAATTCTTTGTCCGTCGCTCATTTTTCCGGGACCAACAGAAACTATTTTTCCTTTTTGGGGTTTGTCTTTTTCTGCTGTGTCAGGCAAGACGATGCCTGATGCCGTTGTTGTCGCCTCTTCAATCGGCTCAATTACGACATTATTTGATAATGGTTTAATTTCCATAATTTTTTGACTCCAAACCACGAACACCTTTTCTAAATATTTCTGAAATACTTTTTTATCTCTGTCATTCCTGTAAGTATGTGTTTTTCGCATTTTTTGTCATTCCTGTCCGCCAGAGGCGGATAATACTCCGGCAGATTGCCACCCTTTGGCGGGGAATCTAAAAAATTAGAAAAACATGAGATTCCCGCCTTCGCGGGAATGACACAGAAGAAGAGGATAGATACGCAGTTAAAAGTTATTAAATTAAAGTCGACCGACAATCCAATCTTTTGCTATTTATAACTATTAGCACTCGATTAGATAGAGTGCTAATAGTTTAATATAATAATATCATAAGTCAAGTTTTGATAATTTTGGGTGGATATTGCTTTGGATTGCGAAATAGAAAAATAGATTTGTCTCTTAAAAAAATAGGGGAGAAGGATTACTCCCTCTCCCAAAATCTCTTCATGATTTATCATCTTTCTTCTTTTTCTTCTTTTTCTCCTTTCTCTTTTTCTTCTTTCTTTTTTGTATTGTTCCCCAGTCAAATTTTGTTCCACATTCTCCATTCTCGCAAAAAGGATCTCCTATTACGGTTTTATAATTCACCCTACGACCAATGAAATTATCTTTGATAGACACCCTTTTTTCTCTCCTTACAATATCCGACCCACAAAACTGACACATTAATCCAGTACTTACTATTTCTTCATAATGCCCATTTCTACTAAAAGGACCTATGTTTATTTGGGTTATTTGGGTGGGGATATTTTTCAGCTTTCTTTTTATTTTTTTTATCATAGCCGAAGTTAATCCACCCGGCTTCTCGCCATCTTTTTTAACACCAGCACCCTTAATACCTTTGCCAACATTCTTATTACTTCTGCCATCATCTTTTTTGCCATCATCTTTCTTATTATTCATCTTAATCACCTCCGTATATATTATAGATTAATCTATAATATAAATCAATACACAACATTTAGAAGTGAATGGCTAATTTGAGATTCTTTGGAAAATATCTAAAAAAATGGTGGTTGATGAGAAATATTACAAAGATTTTGTAAAAAACAACCTCAAATGACACATTTTTTAAATCTGTCAAATGTTTCACAAAAAGTGTGAAACATTATTTTGCGACAGATAATAGTTTTTTTGGTCAAAAATGTTTCACGTGAAACATTTCCCCATGTTTTTTTCTTAAAACCTGTAAATAAAATGTTTCACAAAAAGTGTGAAACATTATTTTGCGACA
>JBFFCO010000041.1:0-6321 GCA_041559835.1 Minisyncoccia bacterium
GAGAGTTTGTTTTGATTGTTTATAGATAAATTTTTCATTGCCTTATCTCCTATTTTGAAAGGCACCAAAAAGAGTCTCTTCATCGGCAAATTCTATTTCGCCACCAGTTGGAATACCCCTCCCTAGTCGGCTTATTTTTTTTGATAAACCTTTTAATCTTCTCTCAAGATACATTGCCGTTAAGTCCCCCTCAGTAGTTGGATTAACTGCAATAATTATCTCATCGGCTTGATGATTTTCTAAGTTCTTAATTCTATTCTCTAAAATATTTAATCCTAATTTTTCATAACTTTTTGGGTCGGCGGGATTTATCATTTGTCCTAATATGTGATATGTTCCCTTATATCTTCCGGCATTTTCTATGGAAAATGCATCCAATTCTTTTTCTAATAAGCAAATTGTTTTTTTGTCCCTATTATTATCTGAGCAAATGGGACAAATTGACGAATTGTCTTTTTCAAATGGTAATAGGCAATTTTTACAAATAGAGATTTTTTCCAAAAGTGATTTTAGGGAACTGATTAAGTCATTGCTGAAATTTCTTCTTTTTAACAAATAAAAGGCAAGGCGGCTTGCTTGTCTTGGGCCGATTGATGGTAATTTTGCGAATTGTTCCTTAAATTTTTCAATTGAATCTGGAAACATATTTTTCTTCGCCTCGCCGAAGTTTTAACGAAGGCGGGTTTCTGCTCACCCTCAATTCTAACACCACCCACTCCTCAACTATTGACAAATATATTTATTTATGATATAATAAGCGAGTAAAATATATTATTTTACAAATAGAAAATTAAATAAAGGAGAGGTGATAAATGACTGGAAAAAACGATAATAAGAAAAACGACCAAACAAAAGACAAGGGGAAATTTAAAGTGATTGGCAAAGTATTGATTAGTGGTATGATTGCTAATACCACACTCACTCCTTCGGGAGATATCATATTTTGCCGACTCAGGTAGCCGATTCAGGTAATATTATTGAACGGGGTCATCCAAAAAGAGGTGACCTCGTTTAAATTTTTTAAAGAATATTATTCATTAAAAACCATTTGGAAAAGAGAGATTATTGTGAGGAATAGTATATTATATAATATCTCTATCAAATGATTCCAACTGATGAAATAGTTGAAAATATTTTCGTTGAGGAAGAGATATGAGATAATTGAAAAAATTAAATTAAATAAAATAGTTGCTAAAATTACCAATGATAATAATCCCAAAAAACTTTTCTCAACAAAAAACTTATTTTTTATATAAAAAGACAGGGAGGTTATTAGGACAAGAGAAATAAATATTGGAAAAAAATTAAAGCTGAATATTCCATATATTATTCCTGCCACCGCTCCTAATATTAAAACTTTCCAAAAATTAAAAAATGGAATTATTGATATTATTGCTATAAGAGAAAGATTTGGAGTTGCCCCCCAAAATTTTATCTTTGCTATTAGCAAGACTTGAATAATAGAAATTATTATTATAAATATAGACGAATTCAATATTTTCTTCATTACTCTTATTTTAATATTTTTTAACCCATATATCAAAGTTTTAAGAAGGAGATTCACCTTATTGTCATTTCCGTTTTCTTCTTATTCTTGTAATTCCCACTTTTTTCTTGTCATTCTCGTCCGCCAGAGGCGGATAATACTCCGGTGGTCTGTTCGCCCGCCAGAAGCGGATAAATTCCCCTCTTTAGGGGGGGCGGAATGTTTCTTCTGCCGAGAAGGCGACAAGAAAATAATGAGCAATAAAAAAACACCGGTAGAGAAGAATTTGATAATTCTTCTCTACCGGATTAATCAAGATTACATCCTTAATTTAGTTTATCAATCATTTGCCAAATTGTTTTCGTAGAACCATCATCCATATTTATATCACATAGATTGGATAATTTTATTACCGCCATGGGATTAACTAAAAAATCATCGGAGCAATAAAACAAAAATATCCTTGCCTTATCGTCGGGGAAGCACTTAATTTGATTAATTTTGCCTTTATCATCATCTTCAATCATCCAAGATATTACTCTAAATACTTTTCTATCTTCATCACCAACAAGAAACACTCTACTTTCCAAAACCTGTAAGACTTTATATGCGATACCTTCTTTTGCTTCGGCGGGTCTTCCAGCCCACTCCATTTTTGCTTCTTCCCTCGCCTCTTCTTCTGCCTCTTTTGTCAATTCCTGCCAACGGTGATTACCATGCAACCTCATCAAAAACAACATGACCATGAATAAAACGACGAGAACAACTAATATGGTAGCCCAAATTGAGTTGCTTTTTTTATCAGCAGTAATGAAGTTGTGAAATGAAGCGAGTATTGAAGTGCCAAAGAAAATATAAACAGCGACTGATGTCCAAAAATTTTTCGTCGCTAATTTTTTAAACTTATCTTCTGTGCTTGTTTTATTACTATCTTTATTTTTCATTTTTTGTTCCTCCTGCAATACACCTTAATAATATTATTCAAATTTGTCAAGATTATGATTTTATTTAAATCTTCCGTTAATCTATTCTTTAAGATTCAAACTCGCCTCTTGATATTTCTGTTTGTTTAATGATATATCCTATAACAAAAACTGACACATCAGAATGATGAGGTATCCAAGTAGTTAGAACTTTATTGCCGATTGATTTTTTAAAAGTTATGTGCTTATTGCTTCTAACCATTTCAAATCCGTGTTTCTCCAAAATTCTAATTACTTTCTTTTTTGATAAGGGCTTAAGTTTAGCCATAGATTAATTTCTTTGAGATTGAGACGGGAATATAATTTAGAGAAGAATCTTTGATTTTTCTTAATGGTTCTTTTGGGGTATCCGGATCATTTAAATATTCCATTATTAAATCCTTAATATTTTCCTTAACTTCTTTTTCTGTTTTTCCTTGAGTAGCAATATTAAAAATGGGGCATTCGGCTACAAACCATTTGCCTTCGGTAGTTATAAAGACCGGGAAAGGAAATTGAATTGATTGTTTCATATATTGTATTTTATCAGATTTTTTAAATATTCAAAGCAAGCATTATTTATTAATTCCCTCATTAATCAATTTATCCTTATCTTTAAGACCCTCCGCCGAAGGTGGCACATCCGCCTCTGGCGGGCGGGCATGCTGCCGGAGTATTATCCGCCTTTGGCGGACAGGAATGACAAGAAAAAAGCAAGCAATAAATCCGCCGTAAGCGGGGAAGGAATTACTTTCTAATTCAAGATAATAAACAAATATGCTATAATCTATTTGTCAAAAAATATAATTATGGAATTTGAATTATCAAAAAATAATCTTTATTACCACGACCCCATCTTATCCATGGATCCCTTTTCGCGATTTTTAATAAAGGCAATTACAATTTTCACAAACATAATATTGATAATCGGAGCAATGCTCTTAATCATCGGCAAATTAGACAATACAAAATTATTAGGAATACTTATTCTCCTCATAATCGCCCATTTTCTATTGAACAAAAATAAACCAAATAAAAAATTTGATGCCATTTTTTTCAGAAAAATAAATAAAGGCAACTCATTCAACCTATTTGATTATGTCAATAATAATTTCAAGAAAGAAATGAGATTAGGTGTAGAAAGAGCAATATCATCAGGCGGAGATTTGAAATTAATAATTTTAGACCACCTATTTTTACAAAAAAAATTCAAATCAATCTTATTGAAATTAGATATCAATCCCGATGAATTTCGCATCTTATTGAAACAAGAAGTTTTGAAAAGCAAAAAAAATATTAAGGACTTATCAAAAAAAGAAATAATATCAATCGCTGAAAATTTAGTCATCATGGCATTCAGTTTTTATGAAAAAGATTTCATATCAGAAAATGAATTATTTCTATCAATCTTTTTCGCCAAAGACACCGCTCTTTCCAAATTGATGAATCATTTCCAATTTGATTTTAATGATGTGAGGTCAGCAATTATTTTCGCAAGATTTAAAAAGCAATTTATCAATTTGAAAAGAGTCCCCCTCACATTAAGTTCTTTTTCATCACCGCTCCAAGCAGGCTCAGGCAGGATAATGAATAGAGCATGGACAGCAAGACCAACCCCAAAATTAGATGCCGTTTCTATAGACTTAACTAATAGAGCAAAATTGGAACAAATAGGATTTATGATTGGTCATGAAAACGAAAGAAAGCAATTATTAAATATCTTGTCTCGCCCAAGCAGGAATAATGCCATCTTAATAGGCGAGCCGGGAAGTGGCAAGGAGACGATTATCCTTCATTTAGCATATAATCTCACGCGAGATGCCGTTCCGCCAGAACTTTTTGATAAAAGATTAGTTCAATTATCAATAAGCCAATTAGTGGCAGGTGGAAGCCCCGAGGAAATTTTAGAGAGAACAAAAAATATTATCAACGAAATTTTGATTGCTAAAAATATAATTCTTTATATTCCCGATTTTGATAATTTAACAAAAAGTTCAGGTGAAAATTATTTATCTGTCGCCGATGCGATTATTCCTAATTTAAATCGCGGAGATTTTCAAGTAGTCGCATCAACTACTCCGCAGGATTTTAAAAAAGACATTGAGCCAAAAAAAGATTTATCGGCAACATTTGAAAAGATAGAAGTAAATGAAATAAGTGAGGATGAGGCGACCGATGTTTTGAGTTATATATCTTTAATATTAGAAAACCAATATCAAGTGAATATTAGTTTTCGTGCAATAAAAAGATCAGTTAAAATATCAAAAAGATATTTCAGAGAAAAACTTCTTCCATCAAGTGCCGAGGATTTGCTAAAAGAAGCATTGGCTCATATAAGAAATTCTGGCGACAATGATTTTAATGAGGAAGATGTTGTCTCTGTCGCTCAAATGAAGATAAATGTCCCTCTTTCAACTACTCAAGAAAAAGAAGCGGAAAAATTATTGAATTTAGAAGATTTAATTCATAAAAATTTAATAGACCAAGAAGAAGCGGTGAGGTCAGTGAGCCAAGCAATAAGAGAATATCGGGCAGGACTTTCTCGAAAAGGAGGCCCAATTGCGACATTTCTCTTCGCTGGACCAACTGGTGTTGGAAAAACAGAATTATCAAAAATTTTAACCAAAATTCAATTCGGCTCATCAGAAAATATGGTGAGGTTTGATATGTCTGAATATCAAGATAAGAAAAGTATATTCAGATTCATTGGCTCACCCGATGGAGAAGTAGGAGGGACTCTTACCGAAGCAATAAGAAAAAAGCCATTCTCACTTATTTTATTGGATGAGTTTGAAAAAGCACATCCTGATTTGCTAAATATGTTTTTGGGTGTTTTTGATGATGGGCGACTCACTGATAATCTTGGAAGAGTGATTGATTTTACAAATACAATAATTATTGCAACATCAAATGCTCATTCTGATTTGATAAAGCAAAGAATTGAGGAGGGAGCAAGTGTTAAGAAAATTTCAGAAGAATTAAAAAACCGCCTCACTGATTATTTCCGACCTGAATTGATAAATAGGTTTTCAAAAGTAATTGCCTTTCAGCCATTATTACCAGAACATATTTCCCAAATAACTATTTTGATGCTAAATGGATTATCAAATGATTTAGAAAAAGAGCAAGGGATTTTATTAAAATTTGATGATTCGGCATTGAATCAATTAGTTGAGATTGGATATAGCCCGGTATATGGAGCAAGGCCAATGAGAAATGCTATCAGTGATAATATAAAAAGTATTTTGGCTGATAAGATTTTAAGAAAAGAGATTTCTCGTGGCGATATTGTCGCCATAAGATTTGATGGCAATAATTTCATCGCAGAAAAGTCCTCTGAGGAATAATTTAAAAATAAAAAAGCATCTGCATAGAAATTTACCTATTTTTAATATAGTTTAATCTTATTTTTATGCTATGCCATATCCCGGCCTTGTTTTTTTTATAATATTTTCTATTATATTATCATCAATTACATATCAACCTATCTCTTGATTAATTATAATCAAGAGATATCTGTAATGGCTCCTTCGTCTAGTGGTTAGGACATCAGGTTTTCATCCTGGAAACAGGGGTTCGATTCCCCTAGGAGCTGCCACGAAAAGTGGCTTCGCCACCTCGTGGCAAGCCGCGAAAATCCGCCGGAGATATGAATTTATATTTTTCTAAATATAAAAATTCTGTTCTAAGCGCAGACCCCTTCTAAACACTAAATAAATAATGATAGAAATGAATAAACGAATTGAATTCCATCGCTGAAACCCAAACATTTACCCAAGAATAAGTCATCATCAATGAAGCGAACTCCATTAACAAATCATTACTCAGGATCTGCGATTAAAACAGAATAGCTTTTTTGTATTAAGTTGTTAA
>JBFFCO010000042.1:0-6142 GCA_041559835.1 Minisyncoccia bacterium
AATAAACTCTAAAAGAATTAATGACAGAAAATCAAAAAGCCAAAGGATTAAGAAAAAGAGGAAAAGGAAAAAATAAAAAAGCGGTGAATCGCTTTTTTATTTAAATCAAAATTTAGAATTTTTGGAGGGAGAACACCCCGTCTCAGCCACGTTGAAATTGCGAAGCAATTTCAACGTGGCGATCCACTCCTCTATAAGAGGGGAATTCCATTATCCATTATCTATATTCTTTCTAACCAATGGGACAAAGACGAAGCCGGGATATTTTTTCTCAATAAATTCGTCCTCTGACTTTTTCTCTAATAGCCACAAACTATCTTCCATAGGGAAGACAAGTCTTCCGCCTACACTTAATTGTTTTTTCCACTCGTCCGGAATGCCCTCTTGAGGAGCGGCCGCAGAGATTATCTTATCAAAAGGAGCTTCATTGGGGATGCCGTTGTGAGCATCCTGATTATATAATTTAATTATATTCTTATCCAAAAATCCCAATTTTTTCAAATTCTCTTTTCCAAACTCAAAAATCTCGGGAATTATTTCAATAGAATGAACTTCCCCATCAGGAGAAACTATCTCAGATAAAATTGCAGTTTGCCATCCCGAACCAAAACCAATATCCAAAATCTTATCGCCATTTTTTGGCTGAAGCAATTCCAACATAAAGGCGACAGTTAATGGCTGAGAGATTGTCTGCCCAAATCCTATTCCAAGAGGAGCATTTAGATAAGCATCATTTTTGAGATATTCTATAACAAAATCAAGGCGATCCACTTTTTCAACCGCCTTTATAATATTTGGGGTTCTTAATATACCCTCTTCTTTTAATTTTTCCACCAATCCCTTAGTGTCCTTTAAATTTTCCATATGATTTTATTGATTATAAAAATGCTTTGGATTATGAAATGCCTCTTTCTTGTCGCCCCCGCGGAGGCGGGGGTCTAAATAACACGGCAAGACAGAGATGCCCGCCTTCGCGGGCATGACAAAGGGGGAATAATTTTTCTATTTTGTAATTCAAAGATAAATATGACATTTCTATCCCCCCGCCCTGCGAAGCAGGGCGGGGGGATATTATTTATCCATCATCAATATATAAATTAATTATACCCGCCCATCAAAAAATATCAATCAATAGTCTTATCCAATACAAGATGAGTCTTAAATTAATAAATAATTTTTTGATTTGAAATAATTTTTTGAATATAAGTCTATATGCCCGCCCCGAAGGGGCGGGGTATATTTTTAGTGTATTTATAAATCATTGACATTTTCTTTGATTTGAAATAATTTTTTTGGTATAATTTAATATATAAGAATTCCAGTCGAGAATCCGGCGGGAATTTTTGTTTGTCCGCCAAATTAAAAAGTCGAAATTTACTTTTAATGGATATAAAATTAATTTATGAGTAAGTTAAATTTTGTTGATTGGTTAACCCTTATATTGGTTATTGTTGGAGGATTAAATTGGCTATTAGTAGGTTTGTTTAGTTTCGATTTGGTCGCTACTATTTTTGGAGATATGTCTGTTGTATCAAGAATTGTATATGTCTTAGTAGGAGTGTCTGCTCTCTATTTGATAATTGTTTCTCCAAGGTTTTCAAAGGAATAATCATAGTTTTTCTCAATAAAAAGTCGCATAATATTCTAATAGAATAGAAGCGACTTTTTATTTTTTAAATCACAAAATATATTTTTCTATCACCCCTGCATTTCTCCTTCTGTCACCCCCGCGAAGGCGGGGGTCTAAAAAAGATGGCAAGCGAGTGGTAATAGTGAGGTAGAGATGCCCCGCCGAAGGCGGGCAGGCTGCCGGAGTATTATCCGCCCGCCTGAGGCGGATGTGCCGCCTCTGGCGGACAGGCATGACAAGGAAGAGGGGCGGGCATGACAAAGAAAAAGCGGAGAATGGCAAGAAGGGAATGATTTTTCTATTTCGTAATTCAAAATGTGGTATAATA
Organism: Minisyncoccia bacterium; assembly: GCA_041559835.1. Lineage (GTDB taxonomy): Bacteria > Patescibacteriota > Minisyncoccia > UBA6257 > JAAZHW01 > JBFEPE01. The sequence continues at coordinate 1,959 of JBFFCO010000042.1, forward strand.
ATAATGTGATGTTTGTGTAATTAGGTAATGCCCGCCTTCGCTAAAGATTCGGCGGGCAAAGAAACATGATTAATATCAAAACAACATTTAAATTAGCTGCCTCTTTAATTATCTGCCAACTGGCTGGAATTATTGGCTCGTTCTTTACGAGGTCCTCAGTCAATGATTGGTATGTCTTAATTAAGAAGCCGTCCTTCACTCCTCCCGGCTCAATTATCGGACTTGTTTGGATTATAATATTTTTTCTGATGGGTTTTTCTTTATATTTAATTTGGCGAGACAAGAATAAGAAGGCAATAATATTTTTTGCCATTCAACTTGTTTTAAATATTTTTTGGTCATTTTTCTTTTTCTATCTCCAGTCGCCACTTCTCGCTTTTATTGAGATAATAATATTATGGATTTTGATTTTATTTACAATAATTTATTCATTTAGAACATCAAAATTAGCAGGATATCTTCTAATTCCATATATTCTTTGGGTTTCCTTCGCCACCCTCTTAAATTTCTCCATCTATTATCTAAATTATATCGTGGTTTATTGATTTATGCCCCATTTTTTCATTATTTAAATTCTTTTTTATATTAACTGCGGCAAATAGTTAATTTTTGTTTTCAAAAAAATAATTTGGCTAATACAAATCTTTGACTTTTTGATATAAAAAAATAGAATATAGATATATAGAATATTTAATCATGAACCCCTCCCCCGCCTACGGCGGGGGAGGATAGGCACGACAAAAATATAAATATAAATATAAATATAAAAAATATGAAAAAAGAAAAAGAATATACCATTGAGGTAGGTGGGCGACAGTTAAAGGCAACTTTCTCTGATTTAGCACCTCAAACAAATGGCTCCGTATTAGTTCAATACGGAGAAACCACCGTTTTAGCAAATGCAACAATGGGAGAGGAAAGAGAAGGACTTGATTATTTTCCCCTCACGGTTGAATACTCTGAGAAATTTTATGCCGTTGGAAAAATATTAGGTAGTAGATTTATTAGAAGAGAAAATCGCCCTACTGATAATGCCATACTCACAGGGCGATTGATAGACCGAACTCTTCGTCCTTTGTTTGATGACAGATTAAGAAGTGAGGTTCAAATAGTCCTTTCTGTCTTATCAATTGACGATCATAATGACCCAGATTTTGTGGCACTAACGGCCGCTTCATTGGCATTAGCAACATCAGACATCCCCTGGGGCGGTCCTATTTCAGGATTAAGAATTGGAAAAGATGAAAATAATCAGTTGAAAGTAAATTCTACTTATAAAGAGAGGGAAGAAAATAATTTTGATGTTTTCGCTAGCGTGATTGATAAAAGAATAAATATGATAGAGGTTGGAACAAATGAGGCAACCGAAAAAGAAATAGTGGAATCAATGGAAATGGCAATAAATGAAGCAGAAAAAATAAATGAATGGCAAAGAAAAATCGTTTCCGAAATAGGAATAGATAAAAAAGAAATCAATATAGCTGAAGATATAGAATTTAAAAATGAAGTGATTAATTTTTTGAAAGAAAAAGGATTGGAAAAAGCAATATATGCTGGGCAAAAACAAAAAATGAAAGATGACTTAAGGGATGTAGAATTTGAATTGAAAGAATGGCTTGTTGGACAAGAAAAGAGTGATTTGATAAAGGATGCAATGAATATTATGGAAGAAGAAATTGGGAAAATTGTTTCAAAAAATATATTGGAATCTGAGAAAAGACCTGATGGGAGAAAATTAGATGAGATAAGGGAATTATATTGTGAGGTAGATGTTTTGCCAAAGATGGTTCATGGGTCAGGATTATTTATGAGAGGGCTCACTCATGCCTTATCAAATATCACCCTTGCTTCGCCGGGGAGGGGATTGACTATTGAAAATATTGAATTTTCCGGAGAGAAAAACTTTATTCATCATTACAACTTTCCTCCATTTTCAGTTGGAGAAGCAAGGCCAATGAGGGGTCCCGGCAGGAGAGAAATCGGACATGGGGCATTAGCAGAGAAAGCGCTTTTGCCAATCATTCCTAATAAGAGTGAGTTTCCTTATACAATTCGTGTCGTCTCTGAAATTTTATCATCAAATGGCTCGTCATCAATGGCATCCGCTTGCGGTTCTGTCTTGGCTCTTATGGATGCTGGTGTGCCTATTAAAAAACCAGTCGCTGGAATTGCGATGGGGTTGATATTGGGAAAAAATGATGAGTATAAGGTTCTCACTGATATACAAGGACCAGAAGATCATTATGGCGATATGGATTTGAAGATTGCTGGGACAAAAGACGGAATAACTGCCTGTCAATTAGATGTTAAAATAAAGGGCATTACATTGGAGATGATTGAGAATACATTAGAGCAAGCAAAAAACGCCAGATTAAAAATTATTGAAAAAATAGAAGAGACGATAAAGGAGCCAAGAAAGGAATTATCTCCTTTTGCTCCAAAAATATCTTCTACAAAAATTGACCCCGATAAGATTGGGATGGTGATTGGTTCGGGTGGAAAAACAATCAAGGATATTATGGAAAAAACAAAAACAGAAATTGATATTGATGATGATGGCTCAATCTTTGTCACTGGATTAGAAAGTGAGGGAGTTGATAGGGCAATTAAAATGATTGAGGATATGACGAAGGAATATAAGGTGGGTGATGTTGTTGAAGGAGAAGTTGTGAAGATAATGGACTTTGGGGCATTTGTTCAATTGGACCCATATCAAGATGGGATGGTTCATATTTCTGAGATATCTCATAGTCGGACGGAAAAAGTTGAAGATGCTTTGAAGGTTGGACAAAAGGTGAAGGTAAAAGTTATTCGTGTTGAGGATGGCAGATTGTCTCTTTCAATGAAGGCGATGATAGAGAATAATGGTTCGGCTGAAGTTGTTGATTTAAAGAGGAGGAATAAGAGAAGTGATAGGCAATTCAAGAATTTTTAATATGGGAGGATTTTTTATTGAATGATAGGAATAGATTATATTTAGAAATATTAAATAAAATGAAAAAATTTCCAAAAAATTTTTTGTGGGGAACGGCTACATCAGCATATCAAATAGAAGGTGGTGGTCATAATGATTGGTCAGAGTGGGAAAAATCCCCCCAAAGATTAAAAAACTTAGAGAAAAAAGGATTGATTGAAAAATATGGAAAAGAAAACTTTATTTCCGGTCAGTCTTCTAATCACTGGAATTTATTTAGGGAAGATTTTAAATTAGCCAAAGAATTGGGAAATAATACCATTAGAATATCTTTTGAATGGTCTAAAATTGAGCCCAAAGAAGGAGAATTTAATGAAAGGGCAATCAATCATTATCAAGAAGTTATAGATTATTTGCACTCATTGAACATTGAGCCATTCATCACCTTATGGCATTGGCCAATACCAGTATGGATGAGGGACAAGGGAGGATGGGAATCAAAAGAAATTAGAAAATATTTTACTCGTTATGTCGATAAAATATCATCAATTTTTGGCGATAAGATAAATTTTTGGATAACCATAAATGAGCCAACGGCTTATTCTGCGGCTTCTTATTTATCTGGCGATTGGCCTCCTCAAAAAAATAATATATTTTCTTTTATAAAAGTTTTTAATAATTTGGTAAAAGCCCACAAGGAATCATATAAAATAATAAAGAGAAATAGCCCTAAATCTCAAATTGGGATTGCTGAAAATAATTCATTTTTTGAGTTAGAAAAAAATAATTTTGTAAATAGAATTATTAAAAAAATAGCGGAATATTTTTTCAATTATAGGTTTTTAGATAAAATCAAGGATTATCAAGATTTCATTGGTTTAAATTATTATTTTCGCAATAAGGTTAATTTGGGAATTAAGTTTGGTTTTATTAAGGGCGAGATAGAAAATAATAAAGTTTCTGATTTAGGTTGGGATCTTTATCCCGAGGGAATATATAATGTTTTAAGGGATTTAAATAAGAGATACGACAAGCCAATATATATCACAGAGAATGGGTTGGCTGATAGAGAGGAAAAATATAGGTCTTGGTTTATTACGGAGAGTTTAAAAAAAATTCACCAAGTCATAGAGGATGGTGTTGATGTGAGGGGATATTTCCACTGGTCTTTGCTTGATAATTTTGAATGGGCGGAGGGATTTTGGCCACGATTTGGATTGATTGAGGTTGATTATAGCAATCAAAAGAGAAAAATGAGGGGCTCCGCCCT
>JBFFCO010000043.1:0-6115 GCA_041559835.1 Minisyncoccia bacterium
AGATGGGCATCGTCTGGGCTTAAATCAATTCCTCTTATCTCAAAAACAGACTGCTCAATCAATGGCTCTGCCTCAAATGTCTGTAAATTTATTTTGTAAATCGCCTCGCTTAAATTAAAAGCCCCTTGATAATAATCATCAGGCCAAACTGCGGCTAACGGAATATCACTAGATATTGCACAATAAAGAATTGGCTCTGAATTAGAGAAAACACATTTTTCAGGAAGAGTAATGTCGGGGAATGTCCCCAACGAAACAGCATCCTTATTTATTAATTTCAAAGAAGGACTTATCCCCTCTTTCTGAGTGAAGAAAAGCAATCCATAATTTCCCAATTTATCCCATTTCAAAATTAAGCCATTGCCTGTCAAAAAGTTTTCAAATGTTCTTGTCTTAAAGTCATAGACCAAAGAAGTTTGATTTATTAAGCCAGATGGTTTTTGAGTTATATATATCTTATCAGTCGCAATCCATGATAAAATTAAATCCCTCGCCATTTTCAAATTGAATATTATTTCTTCGCCTGATAAATCATCATTCATTATCCCTAAATATCTACTCTCAGGAGTCTCTTCTTCTTGATAATAAAGAGGGCTATCAGAATAATAAAACAACAACTCATCTCCTTTTGGCGACCAAGATGTCGCCCAAATATTTTGATCTAAATTTTTCAAATCATTTGTCTCTAAATCCAAGACGGAAAAAAGAGATTGATTATTGCCCTCGGGGGCATATTCAATCAATATTTTGCTTAAAGATGACGGATAAACACTCAAAACATTTTTTAAATTAACACCTAATTCTATTTTGCTTTCTTGGACTTGTGGATTAAAGTATTCTGCTTCCCATAGCCCACTTCCTTCTTTGAAATATTGAACCGTAGTTGTCGCCACAGACCAAAAAGAAGTGATGTCTCCGGTGGCAATTAGTTTTAATTGCTGCCTCTGCTCGGGCAACAATGTTGCTTGCGGCAAGGCCGATGGTAGCACTATTTCTTGCTCGGGCAATCCCGGTGATAATTGTCCCGGATTCAGCACTTCACTTTCGGAACTAAAAACCCACCAAATTATGATAATGGATAAGATGAGAATTATTCCAGCGAATGATAATATAAATATATTTTGTCTTGACATATTTTTTTAAAATTGAATATATTTGCTGAGACACATGCCCGCTAATATCCTTTCATCTCCTTTATATTTTATACTCAAACTATCAACACCTTTTTGAGTGCAATTATCAACTATTCTATTATCGGTTATGTATATTTCTGACCAAACTGCATATTCTAAATATCCAATAAGACCTTTTGTGGCCTCGTTAACACAATTCCAATATACTTTATTATATTCTGTATTAACTCTATGACAATTTTGCCTCAACCAAATCTCTCTTAAATCTTTTTCTGATATATCTCCGCCGATATCTAAATCCTCTAATTCCGTCAGGCGGGGGTTTATTGTATTTAGGAGAACAAATGAGCCGAAAAGAAGAGCGAGCCCACCCAAGGCACCCCAAATTCGTGAAACTGCATCCTTTTTAGTATTTATATTATCTCTCGCAGCCGCATATCTTGTTCCAGAAATAACAATAACCACTGCCACTATAAAAACACCCACCCCCAAAGATATTTTATAAAGTCCGGAAAGATAAGCAGCTGGACCGGAGACACAACTTAATCCAAAAATTGGAATTTCTAATGGAAAATCACCACCGACACAATTTGTTTTAGCAAAAACAGAACTTGAAGGAATCAATATATTGATAAAAATAAATATTATTATAATTTTCCAAAATTTAATCATATGTATTATATTTTTTTACTTTTAATTATGAAACAGGATGTTGTTTATTATTTATTATCATTGCCGCCTCTCTCTTTGTCATACCTGCGAAAGCAGGTATCTCAGTTTTGTCTCTATTTAGACCCCCGCCGGAGTATTATCCGCCTCTGGCGGACAGGAATGACAAAAAATGTGAAAAATATGCTTGTCTTGACTTATTTTAAATACCTCCACCGGTTGAGATAACATTTAACTCGCCCATATTTCTAATAAGAGAATCATCGCTACTACTTAAAATGACCTTTATATTTCTTTCTTTTTTCTCACTCAAATCAACAAATAAATTCTCTCCTCTTTCAACAAATTGATACCTCCCATCAATAAACCATTGAGCCCTATAATTATTATCCATTTGGCTGAAAAAATATGCTTGAGTCATTAAAATCACTTCATTTGATGTTGTATAAAGTGAGTTTTCTTTGATGGTAAAATCTCCATTATCTGGCCATATTAAAACTTTTGGCTGAACAATTGGTATTTCTATTTCCTCACTTGATGATGAGCCGTTTGGAAAAATTATCTCAACCCTCACATTGTATGAATCTGATAAATAATTTTCTATACGAAATCTAAAATCAATCACCCCCGCCCCTTCGCTTATTAATTCATCATTTAAATACCACTTAAAATTCCAGTTGGATGGATTTAAATATGCTCCGCCGGAATAAACGAATGCTTGAATGCTTGCCTTTATGACGGAATTCATAGTTGCTAATTTCTTGCCTGAATATTCAACTGGTGCCTTGCTGTCTGCTTCCCAAGAGAGATGAAAAAAACCAGAGCCATTTTGAGCGGTGGTGATATTTGTTATTAAAAATCCAGCAAATATTATAATTGATATAAAAAATATTGATTTTATAAAATGATTTTTCATATTAATTATTGATTAGGTGCTTTTTGAGCTAAAAATTATCATCAATAGAACTATTATTCTCCATGTCCCCCATTCTACGACTGGTATTCCTTCGGCAAAGCATGCCATTCCATATTTCATAATTCCTTGCCCTTTATTGGCAATCAAAAGAAATACGGCTGGGAAAACAAAGGATAATATATCTAATATCCATGAAACTATTAATACTGGACCTGCCAATGTAAAGATATCAACTACATCAGCCAAAAGAATAATTGGCAAAAAAATCAAAGTTCCCATTATTAATGTCCCCTTTTTTGTTATTTTTCCTATTGTTCCTGATTCTTTTTGAGATGCCCCCTCTCTTTTTCTTCCAACCGGCAAGAATCTTGATAGTTTTGGTCTAATGGTTCTCGCTCCGCCTGTTGGTATTTGAGGTTTTCTCTGTGGAACTTGTAGTGGTTTTTCAATTTTTGTTTTTGTCTCCTCCGCCATATTTAATGATTATATTATACCACCATTATATTATTGCTACAATCTAAAATCTATTTTTTATTTATCAAAATTATTTATTATTTCCTTTTTTTACAGATGATTCTAAAACACCCTTAAAAAACTCATCAATGAAATACTTATAATCACGGTAATAATTTACAATTCTTTCTTGAAAATCACAAGAATCTATTCTGTGATAATAATACACTAATTTACCCTTATTTATGATTTGAAATTGAATATGCAAAGGTGCTTCTTCTATGAACACTAAATCCAAATTAGACATCTTCAATGCACCGCTTAAATCAGCAAAGAGATTAGCATATATTTTCCCTCTTTTTTCTTTCTCAGGCAAGCCATTTCTAAATCGAACTGCTACATCAAAATCACTTTCGGGATGAGTTAATCCAGTTATTTGGGAACCAAAAAAGTATATATCTGCTAATTGATATTCCTCAGCAATACTATCCAATTTTTCTTTTGAAAATTCAATCATATCTATATTATAAATCAAACCCAACCCCCACTATTGACATTTATATAAATATATTATATCATACTATCAGGAAAGTCAGTATTTTCCTGATGTTTAAAAATAGAATATTGAAACGATTAGGAGGAATAAAATGAATTATCACACAGTCGTTGCAACAATAGGAGATAATAAGGAACTACCGCCACATCTTGCATTATATACCACCCAAAAGGACTACAACGACCTAATCTTTATTAATTGCCTACACAATTGTACTGATGAAGAAGGAATATTTCGCAACCCATTAAAACTACATTTATTCATGACTGAAAAAGTGCCAACATTCTTCAGTAAGTTTAGGCCCTTCAAATATGATGAGAAGGAGGGTCTAAAAGCGAAAGTGATGCAAATACCAATAAAAGAACAACATTGGGAATGGATGGGGATCTATGATGAAAAAATAATTGAAGGGAAAAAATATTGGTTCTTCTACTTTAAAGAAAAACAAAAATATTGGAAAAAAATTTTTGATTCTATGTTTCATCTATCTCAGAAAAAGAAAAAATACTATATTGATTAGCCTGCCTTCAGAACTCAAAAATGACCCCATTTAATTTGACATCCGCCTAAAAACGGATGTCACCTTTTTTTATTTCAAAAAAAATTAAGAAATCAAAAACAAAAAATCTAAAATCCTTGGGATTCGCCAAATTCTCTCTTTGCTTCTGCTATCTCTAACAATTGAGCAGGATTTGTTGTAATTATTTGATCTTCGGCATAAGAAGCAATAACCTTAATAGCAGCATGCTTGAGACCAGCAAAAAATATCCCTTCTCCAATATCCGCCTCAACCAATAATTGCTTTTCAGAATTAGTTAAACTGAATGTCTCAGCAACATTATCAATAGAAGCAGTAGATTGCTTCATCAACATTTGAAGTGCCGAGTTCGTGATAATAGGCATTCCTTGTGGCGAACGAATAAAATCATCAACATCTTGAGTGATAGTAGTAACTCCCAAAAAATATTTACGGCATCTTTTCACTAATCCAAATAAGAAATCTGCCCCCGCAGGGAACTTCATCATCCACCATGCCTCATCAATTATCAATATCCTTTTCTTCACATCAGAACGAATAAGATTCCAAATATAATTAAGAATAATAAACATTGCTATTGGACGAAGTTCATCTTCTAAGTTTCTTATTCCAAAAACAACTAATCGATTTACAATATCAATATTGGTAGGGCGATTTATAAATCCACCAAAACTTCCTTTTGTGAATTTATATAATCTCTCAGAAAGATTAAGCCCCCCTTCCATACTTTCCAAAACGGTTTGTAAGTCTTCCATTAAGGGCGGAGTGATAATAGAAAAATCACTTTCAGGGGTAATGTCTCTTGATGAATAAGTTTCGCTGATTGCCCTATCCAATATTCCTGCTTCTTCAGATGATAAATCACCGAGCATTATTCTCAATAAACTTGTGAGATTTAAAACATTAGACTTCAATGCTTCGGCTGGACTTTCGTCGGGCATAAGAGGGGGCAAATCAAATGGATTGATATTGTGAGGAGAAGTGAGGGAGATATCAATGTATGAACCGCCAACGGTATCACAAAGATATCTATATTCATTTTCAGGGTCAATAACCAAAACATCTGTGTCTATCATTAATGACCTTAAAATTTCTAATTTTGTGAAATATGATTTTCCGCTACCTGACTTTGCAAAAATAACCATATTTCCATTTTCCAAAGAAAATCTATCAAAAATTATTAAACTATTATTATGTCTATTTAACCCGAAAAGTATCCCGGAGTCTGATGTTAAATCAACGGAAACAAACGGAAACATACTTGATAATGGTGACGAATTTAAAACGCTATGAACTTTCAATCTATCTAACCCCAATGGGAAACTTGATTCTAACCCCGGTGCTTGCTGAAAAAGAGCGGGCTTAGCATAAATCATTCTGCCCTCCAAAAATGAGACAACTTTACCCTCCACATCACTTAATTCTTCCATTGTATCGGCATAAATTGTGATATATACACCTACATTGAAAAGTTTTTCTGTCGCTTGCTGAAGAGAGTCTCTTAAATTCTCTAAGTTTTGATATGCCATATCCAATGCAGGGTCTCTCACAAACCCTTTCTCTTGTCTTTCTGCTAATTGCGCCTGAACTTGAGCAGTCTTTTTTCTCAGTTTTTTCAATGCAGAGCCGGTATCAACTGGATGGACAAATATTGATACGTCAACAGTTTGGTCTATGTTTATAACCGGCGAAAACCATCCTGTAGAAAGATATCTCGGATAAGCAATAATAAATAATGTTTTCACAAAAAGATTTCCAATTTTTAGGAAATTTGATTCTACTTCTAATGCTGGGGGAATCAAAAGATCCCTCGCTGTTTGCGGTCCAAATTTATATACTTCGGGAATAGC
>JBFFCO010000044.1:0-6078 GCA_041559835.1 Minisyncoccia bacterium
CTGTAAAATATAGGTTGATTAATCTCGGATTCCCCTCTAATAGAGGGGTGGTGCCCGAAGGGCGACGGGGTGTTTCTTCCGCCAAAGGGCGGACAGGCTACCGGAGTATTATCCGCCCGCCTGAGGCGGATGTGCCACCTCTGGTGGACAGGAGGGGTAACAGAGTAAGTTAAAACACTGGTGGAGACTCTGTTGGCGACAGAGATGGGGATGACGATGGACTTAATTGTGAGCATCACACCAAGTTGTGCTTCTGCATAATCTTGCTCCAAATAATGTTTCATCATTGCATTCAAGACATGATTTTTTAAAATGCCCCACCCCATCATAATCATAAAATGGATACTCTCCTATTTCTGTTTGGCAGAAACAACCACCTGCTGGAGATGATAATCCAAAGAAATTGGTAACAGAATTTACCTCTTCCTCGCTAAATTGTTTTCCATTATTTACTCCTGATTTCCATTCTGCATCTTTGGTATGTTTACAGAAAACAAAGCATGGATCAGAAGCATATATTCCTCCAATGCCGGTGCATCTATTACAAGTCCCATCAATACAACCTGATGGTGGTCTTGCCCTCACAAATATTCCTTTCTCACAAGCAATAGAATTATCATTGTATGTTTTCTGCTCTCCCTCATCTGGGTCGGTATCATCAACACATACTGCATTACACTCATCAGCGGTATTATAAATATCCTCCTCCTTGCCTGCTGGTACATTGCCATCACTAAAAAATGGGTTGCAGACAAAAGCGGTTTTATTACAAAAGAAAATAATAGGGGGAAGCTCGGGAATATTATCAGGGTCAGCCGACCCTCCACCATCAGCCAATCCAAGCAACCCATTTACCCCTGCCTTTATCAGTTGGTTTATTAGGGCATCTATGATTGCAGCTGCATAAGTGGTAAATTCATCTGCACTAAGAATTTTATCAATATCAACATTCAATGCCTTTTGAAGTTTTCCGGCAATTACTCCTCCCGGAGTAGTGATTTGCCATTTTAAGCATTTTTGTTTTCCGGTTTGAGAATCAATGGTTGCCTGAATACATCTTTGTGTGTTTTGAAAACCGGCTTGCGAGCCAAATGCTTCTTTGAGTGTTATTTCTCTCATTACCTCCACCTCTATTTCTCTTTCTGCTATCATAGTCAAACCATACTCATTACCTTGCATCTTAAGTGACTCCCCAAAAGCAGCCAATCCGCCCTCAAAAAATCCTCTATCGCCCCAATATCTTTCAATATCTCTTACTACCCAATCTAATGTGCAAGTTGTTGATGGCATTTGTTGAAAATTACCTAAATTTAATCTGATTGGATAATCAAAAGGAGAACAAATTTGCTTATACTTGCTTTGAGCAAGATAATCTCCCACTGCATTAACTCCTGCCTCTAATAAAAAATCCTTCCAATTTGTAACAAAATATGGAGCCCCTCTAAAGCCATTATTTATCCATGCTACTGTTTGCCCAACGAGATAATCCAATAATCGTATCCTTAAATATTCTTTTGCGATTAAAATAAGTTCCTTTACAACTTTTTCAATAAATGTGCTTGTCGCCTTATTCGCTATTGTTGTTGCCGTTATTGCTACGGGACTATATGCAATAATCGAAACCGGCAAGCCTGCCTGAGTTTTTTTAAAAACAAAAGCCATCCCCACTCCTTGGAATAGAATCGTGAAAATTATAAATAATAAAATTGTTTTTTTGAATGGCATATTATTTAATAAATAATTTTAAATCCATTTTTCTCAAGAGCAGAGGCAAATTCCAATCCCAAATCACTCAACTCCTCCTCTGTTTCTTCTAATAAATTTATTGCAGTGAGGGACCTTAGAGGGTCATCATTGATTTGAGCCAATGAGCCGAAAATAGATTTTTGCGAGATATATAAATTTATATTTTCTAAATGAAGTTCTATAAAATCACTTGGAACTTTAATTTTTTTCATTTTTGAAATTAATGAATCATACCCATCTATTATATCAAAAATATAACTTAAATTCTTGCTCTCATTGAATTTATTTAATCTATTTAAAATATCCAACTTATCAACTTCTTCACTTATAGTATCTCTATATTGGGTATAATATGACAAAATTGCTTCTTGGGAATTATCCCCCCCAATATTTAAATCTTTTATTGTAATGAAGTCTTTTTTTAAACCAAACTCATCGCTATAATCTTCTAACGAGGTGGATATTATGCTATAACCATCGGGAGTAAAAACACCTTGCGATGGGTCTTCATTAAATTCATTTGCCTCAACAAAACCAGCCGCTAATTTATCGGCTAAGTCTCTTGTGAGGTTTCTTTTTTTTGATTGAGTAGTTAAGTATTGAGACAAATCGCTCACTCCAATTATTCCTAATTTTTCTCCGTCTCTTTCTAATTGGAAACCGCTTGCTTTATTTTCTTGATTATTATTTGTATCGCCACCTGTTTCAATCGCTACCTCTTCTCCGCCATTAGATATTAAGATAATGGCTATTATCAATGCAATTGAGAGAATTATAAAAGAAGTTGCTTTCTTATTTTTGAAAATGTTTGTCATTATTTATATTATAATTGTTATTTATTTTATTTAAAGGTGTGGAAAGATCCTCCTCCGCCACAGGCGGAGGAGGATTGATAACATTGTCTTAAAGGTGTGGAAAGATAAGAACATGCTATTCCACCCTCTTTTTTGTCATTCCTGCGAAGGCAGGAATCTCAAACATAATTCATCATGTTTGCCATGGCTTTTAGACCCCCGCCTTCGCGGGGGTGACAAGAGAGAGAATAAAAATGTTAGATTTATTCAATATCCCCCCGCCCCGAAGGGGCGGGGGAGTATTGGTATTATTGTTTCAAAAGTGTGGAAAGATAAGAACATGCTATTCCACCCTCTTTTTTGTCATTCCCGCGAAGGCGGGAATCTATTCCCCACCATAGGCGGACATTCTGCCCTCTAATAGAGGGGGTGGCACCCGAAGGGCGACGGGCATTGCCCGCCGAAGCCTTGGCGAAGGCGGGGTGTTCCTGTCTAATTCCTCGCTAAAAAAATCGCACCTGCCCCCGAAAGGACAGGCCGCTGATAACTCGATATTATGATTTTTTATTCTGAACCATTGACATTGTTTCCAATACTTTAAGTGTGTCATCCATCCCCTTTTCTGCCTCAACTCTTTCAATAAATTCATTAAGAGAAATAGTTTGTCCCATTCCCGAAAAACATGCCAATCTATATTTTGCCCTTGGTTTTTCTGCTTCGTAGTAAAGCCTAAAATTTCCGTAAATTTTTATTTGAGCATCAGTTATATCTGGCAACCAAATAATTTTTTCTTCTCCGCTAGGCAATGAGATTTTTATAAAATCATAATAAAATATGGAAATGTCATAATTTATTTTCATAACAACCTCCTGTATATATTAAATACTATTTTTTTAGAAATGTCAAGAGTGGATATTGCTAAATTATTTATTTTGATTTTTCAATGAGTATAGAAACAATATTTCTCTAATAAAAAAACGGACAAGAGATGTCTCCCTTGTCCGCGATTTTTTTTCTTGGAACTATAAAAAAATTATTTTATTTTCTAAAGACTGATGGATCTTTTTTAAAAAAATCAACTCCTTTTCCGCATTTACCAGCCCAAACAAAATCATCAAAAATCGGTGATAATGGCACTTTAATGTGTGTGAGTAATTTTCCCATCACCCCTCTTATTTCCCAATGTGCCGGCTTGGCACAACGAAGACCAAAAATATGTCTCCACTCCCTAAAATTAGCTGAAATAACAATCTCAGACTTAATCCCTATTGGAAGAATCTGCCGAGCATCTTCTAGTTGATATCCATTTTTTCTCAATGCCCTGTAAAACATCTCTATTTGCTGAAACATCTCAGCCATACTCAACAATCTCCCGTCATCTAATAACACTTTCTCGTGCTCATTTTTGTGGGGTGGCACAATGCAGTTCAAACAAAACGAGTCTAAATCAGGACCATCGCCCTCCTTGGCATAATCTACGAAACGAGTCGATTCTTGGGATATAGAGGTTATTCTGTGCCTTACCTGCTCATGTGTAAATCCTCTACTTAAATTCTTGAAGACAACAACCATTGAGGAATGCTCAATCACACTTTCATGACCTCTTTTCAAAATCTTCTTTATAAATTTCCTTGCTGTTTCAGGTGTTATGTTCCCACGATCTGATTGATAGCAAGTCCTCCCAGCTCTCTCAATTAAAGTGAGTTGATTTTTTAAATCCTCAATCTCTGTTAATAGAACAAAGACTCCTTTGTTTTTCAGTATATTCATAACTTCCTCCTTGGGAAATTTCCCAATATTTTTTAATTTTTAAATTTATTTTTGAAACCTCAATCATGATAGCATATCTTATCTCTTTGTCAAAAAGATGGGACTTACCCCCCGCCAGAGGCGGGGGGGGATTTTATTTGCTCATTCAAAAAAGAAACATTTCAAAAATTTGAGAAAGAGAAAATGAGAGCATGCTCCCCAATAATTTGCCAAATATTATCAAAAGATTAGAATATAGAATAAGGCATGGAGCAAAATAAAAAACTATGGGCAAAAAAGAGGAAGTAAAAATAAAAATTGAGAAAATGAGGCACTCATTGAGCCATCTTTTAGCAATGGCTATTTTAGAAAAATTTCCCGGCACCAAACTCGGAATTGGTCCAATTATAGAAAATGGATTTTATTATGATTTTGATTTTTCTAATGAAAAAATAAGCGAAGATGATTTGTCAGAAATAGAAAAATCAATCAAACAACTAATCAAAAAAGACTTAAAATTTGAAAGAAAAGAAATTTCTTATCAAGAAGCCACAAAAATATTTAAAGAACAACCATATAAATTAGGATTAATTGAGGAATTAAATAAAGAAGGCGAAAAAATAATAATATATCAAACAGGCGAATTTATAGACTTATGTGCCGGCCCTCATATTGAATCCACAAAAGAAATAAACCCATCCGCCTTCAAATTAACAAAAATTGCCGGAGCATATTGGAGAGGCGATGAGAAAAATAAGCAACTCACAAGAGTATATGGAATTGCCTTTGAGACAAAGGAGGAATTAGATAATTATCAAACAATGTTAGAGGAAGTCATCAAGAGAGACCACCGAAAATTAGGAAAAGAATTAGACCTATTCGTTTTCTCTGATTTAGTCGGCCCCGGACTTCCGCTATATACTCCAAAAGGAACAATTATTATTGAGGAATTGAAAAAACAAATAGAAAAAATTTGCCGAAAATATGGCTTCCAAAAAGTTATGACTCCTCATTTGGCCAAAATTGATTTGTATAAATTGTCAGGTCATGCCGATAAATTTCAAGATGAATTATTTCATGTGAGCTCAAAACAAGGTCATGATTTCGTTTTAAAACCAGTTCAATGCCCTCATCAAACTCAAATTTTCGCCTCACGAATAAGGTCATACAGAGACCTCCCTATACGATATATGGAATCTGAAAAACAATATAGGGCTGAAAAATCAGGCGAGGTGGGTGGATTAAATAGAGTTTATGCCATTACCATAGAAGACGGGCATTCATTTTGTCGTGTTGATCAAGTGGAAGATGAAGTATTAGCAATGGTTGATATAATCCAAGATTTTTATAATTCTCTCGGAATAGATTTTGACTACATCTCCCTTTCTGTTCGCGACCCCAATCATCCTGAGAAATATATTGGGGATGAAAAAGATTGGGACAAATGCGAAGAAATTCTTAAAAAAGTCTCTGACTTTAAAAGTTTGAATGTCCAAAGAAAAGAGGGTGAGGCGGCTCTATATGGTCCCAAACTTGATTTTATGTTTAAAGATGCAATCACCGGAAAAGAAATACAAATTCCAACTATTCAAATTGATTTTGCCACACCAAAAAGATTCAACCTATCTTATATAGATAAGGAAGGAAAAGAGGTTCCTCCAGTAATGGTTCATAGAGCAATTTTGGGTTCTTATGAAAGATTTTTAGCCCTCCTAATAGAGCATTTTGCTGGGGCATTTCCTTTTTGGCTATCCCCTATTCAAGTAAAAATCCTTCCTGTCGGAAAGGA